>PBWY01000026.1 GCA_002727395.1 Rhodospirillales bacterium
TTAAGTATTTTTATTTCTTGATTGGTCGGCATTTTATTTGCTGCAAGGGCGCTGTTAGCGAACATACTGTTAGTTCGTTTGTATAGACCATGGAATAGGGTTTTGTTTGTCCACTCAAAGTCAAATGCAAGGTCTAATGCTGCACGCACGCGTCGGTCTTTAAATTTGTGGCGGCGCATATTAAAAAAAAATCCTTGTACACCGGAGGGAGTAAAATCGGGTAAAGTCATTTTCAAAACTCGACGGTCTTTAATTTGTTGTTTTTGATCATACTGCGTTGCCCAAGTACGCGATGTGAATTCCTCTCGAAAATCATAAGCATTTGAGAAAAATGCTTGAAAGGCAACGTCGCGGTCGCGGTAATAATCGATGTGTATTTTTTCAAAGTTATAGCGCCCAAGCATGACAGGGAGATTCTGTGACCAATGATTTTTTATTCTTCGATAGGTAATTGATTTTCCGGGTACAATCTTATCAACTTTATATGGCCCTGCACCGGGGGGCGGTTGCATGGTAGTTTTGGCAAAGTTAATCTTTCGATAGTATTTTTTAGGAAGGACCGGTAAAGCGGCAATTTGCAGTGGGAGATTCCGGTTGGCGGAAGTTCGTAATGTATACTTTACCTTGAATTTGCCGACTGCTTTTGCGCTTGCTACATCTGCTAGGATAAAGCGATATTGCGGGTGCCCACTGCGGATAAGTGTTTTGAAAGTAAAAACAGCGTCTTCAGCGGTAATAGGGTTGCCGTCACTAAATTTCGCACTTTGGCGTATATAAAATGTTATATTTCGGCGATCTGCTGAAATTGAAACGCCCTCGGCAATGAGTCCATATAAAGCATCCGGCTCATCCATGGCTCTTTCCATGAGAGAGCCGTGGATTAAACCGATGTTGTTTGCGGGAACTCCTTTTAAAATATATGGGTTTACACTATCAAAAGAGTCTAGGCCCCATAAGCGCAGAGTGCCACCACGAGGGGCACGAGGATTAACATAGTCAAAGTGTTTAAAATGGGGTTTGTACTTAAGATCCCCAAATGCTGAAAGGCCGTGGCTTTTTGTGAGTTTNCCGNTTGCCTGTGCTGNAAAACTTATAAGAAATGCGATAGTGATATTAGCTANAAATAAAGTTTTCATTTATNCTCGGAAATCNTGGATNGAGGCTGTAACGTNGATTGTTTNTTTTTGTCAAACCACCAGGAAAANAAACCTATCCCAAAGGCAGGCTTTTGTNTNGGNTTGNCCAAATTTATCCCACCAAGCTATACGGTCGGAGCGAATNTGCCATTGCGGAATAACGAAATGATTCCATTGGAGAACNCTGTCNAGAGCTCTNGACGCTANTANAAGCGCTGGCCGATTTTTTGACGATATTAATTTTTCAACAAGGAAATCTATAGCAGGATCATTTATACCTATGAGATTTCGACTCCCTACCTTTTCTGCTGATGAGCTGTGCCAATAATTACG
Source organism: Rhodospirillales bacterium (assembly GCA_002727395.1). Classification (GTDB taxonomy): domain Bacteria; phylum Pseudomonadota; class Alphaproteobacteria; order MPNO01; family UBA2964; genus UBA2964. The sequence continues at coordinate 1,470 of PBWY01000026.1, forward strand.
TTGTTCATTTCCAGGAGAGAGAGACTGTGAGAAAGTTGAGACAATTATATCAAAGTCAAAATTGCGGACTCTATTCTGATATTGTGCGGGGTCGACTGTCCGAATTTTGCTTTTGATTCCCAGCCTTCTAAGGTTACGAATAAAGGGTGATACTATTCGTTCAAAGGCTGGACTAACCAATAAAAATTCAATTTCCATTTTCTTGCCAGATACAATATTCACTAAATTATTATTTTTGATTTTCCATCCAGCGGTTTTTAATAATTTTGCAGCCTTACGAAGGTTTTGACGATTATTCCCTGAACCACTACTTTTTGCGGGCTTGTATATTTTTGTAAAAACCTCCTTTGGTATTTTTCCAACTAATGGCTTCAAAATCTTTAATTCTTCGACTGATGGTAGTTGAATGGCTGCGAGAACGGAATTTTCAAAATAACTAGANGTTCGTGTGTATTGGCCATAAAAAAGTTGCCGGTTTGACCATTCAAAATCAAAAGCATAGTTCAATGCTTTTCGAACAAGGTAATTCTTAAATTTATCTCTTCGAATATTAAAAACGAATGCTTGCATTCCAACAGGTCTCGAATGTTTTAAGGCTGCAATTTTTACATCACCACGTTCGCGTGCTGGAAATTGATAGCCTGTTGCCCAATCTTTAGATGAATTCTCGTACCTAAAGTCGTATAAGCCTGCTTTAAATGCTTCTAAGGCAACAGCCTGATCTCGATAATAGTCATATCTGATAATATCAAAATTATTTTGACCCACTCGAAGTGGCACCTTCTTACCCCAGTAGTTCTTAACCCGCTCATAAACGATAAATCTTCCTGGTTCAAAAGACTTTATTTTATACGGCCCGCTCCCTAGTGGCGGTTTAAGTGTGGTTTTAGAAAAATCATTTTTGGTCCACCAATTTTTAGACAACACTGGTAATTGTCCGATAATCTGCGGCAGTTCACGATTTGGAGGCCCCGAGAAGCTAAATTTTACGCGATGCGTTGTTAAAGCCTCGGCCTTAGAGACGTTTGCGTAATAATAACGAAAAAATGGCTGACCTTTAGTCTTCAGGGTTTCGTAACTAAATACGACGTCGTGGGCGGTTATTGGTGTTCCATCATGAAACCTAGAACCTTTTCGTAAAGTATAAATTACATATGACAAGTCATCGGGCACCTCCACTGACTTCGCTATAAGGCCATATTCACTCAACGTATCATCCGCTGGAGACATCATTAATGTTTCGAATAAGAGGTTAGTGCCGGTCGCTGGATTGCCCTTAATAATATAAGGGTTAAAGCTGTCAAAACTACCTATAGCGTATAAATTAACGGTTCCACCCTTCGGAGCATTCGGGTTGACATAATCGAGATATTTGAAGCTGGTTCCGTACTTTGGTTTAGCATCTAGTGTGAGGGCATGACGTGGTTCGAGTGTATCTGCATTTGTGTAAGAAAAATTAAGGCCATGAGTTAAAAAACCTGTCACTACGAACGCGATCAGAATTTTATTCATGCTTTTTACCTATCCCGTTAAGACTGCTTTTACTTGGGGTATCAATTCAGAATTACCTGCGGCAATAATTCGGCCATCCGACCTAATATTGAGCTCTTTACCTTGCCAGTCTGTGATTGATCCTCCGGCACCCATGATTATTGGAACTAGTGCACAGAAATCATATGGCTTTAGGTCTGCTTCAACGATTAAATCAATAAGTCCATTTGCCAATAAACCGTATGAGTAACAATCTCCGCCATAGATTGTCATTGAAACATTTCCGGATAGTTCTAGGAAATTTAATTTCTCTTCCTGATTAAACATGTCCGGAGATGTTGCGCTTAAAGTAGCATTTTCAATATTTGAACAATTGCGTGTAGAAACCTCGGTATTATTAAACGTTGTCTTAAAACCGCACATTCCTTGCCAACGCTCATTCAGAATTGGTTGATCAATAATCCCTAGTATGGGCTTTCCGTGACAAACGAGAGAGATAAGGGTTCCAAAGATAGGCCTGCCAGCGAGATAAGATTTTGTCCCATCGATTGGGTCTATAACCCAAAGAAATTCGGCATCCTGTTTGTCCACACCTTGTTCTTCACCCCAAACCCCATGATCAGGGTAAGTTTCCGAGATCAATTGACGAATCCTTTTTTCTACTTCCTGATCCGCAATACTTACGGGTGTTTGATCCAGTTTCAGATTAACAGATATAGGTTTTCGAAAATAGTCTCTCAGTATTACACCTGAGGCATCTGCAAGTTTATTGGCAAATTCAATAAAATTTGTGGAACACGAATTTGACATTGATGCTAGCCTTATCGCAATTTAAACTCAAAGATCGCTAATTAGCAGCCATATCTAGCAACACTAGTTAAATAGCCTCATAAAACAAAACATATCAATCGTGAATTTACCTGTCAGCAGTAAAGGTATTGTCATTTATTCTCAATGTTCAAGGTAATGGCTTTGGCATATCACTAAGGGAACGAAGAAAAACAATTAAATTGGCACGGTCAGAGGCCTTTTTAAGACCAACGTAGGCCATTTTTGTACCTTTTATATACTTTCTAGGTTTGAGGAGAAAGGCATTGAGCTCCTCATAACCCCATTTTTTCTTCATTGCTTTTATAGCTGACGAATACTTATAGTTTTCAAGGCCGCCCATGTCGCGGTCTAGAATTTTCCAAAGTGCTGGACCAATTTTGTTTTTACCACCTTTATTAAAGGTATGGCAGCTGCCGCATTGGTTTGCGATTTTTCTTCCTTTTTTTATGTCGGCACTAGCTAGCATTGGACCAATTGGATCCAGTTTTTTTTCCACTTTTTTTGTAATTAAAGTTGGTGTTGCTGTGACAATTGTTGCGCCCGCATGATCTTTCGGCTTTACTAGCACATCACCGATCATTCCAATCACTACTACAACCAATGCCACAGCTAAAACAGCGCCGACAATTTTATTAATTTCAAAAGAAGACATTCAATTTACTCAGTTTGTCACAACACTAATTTTAGCATAGAAATTGTATCAAAAACTATAGTTACTGCTCCAATTGTTTGATAATTCTTTTAAAACGTGCCACTTGGCGACGTGGCATGTTGCCGCATATTATCTTTAAACTGGAATTAAACAAGAAGTACTAACATTGAGCTATAATGAAAGGTTATTTTTTTGAATCCTGTTATTATCATTCCTACGCGTTTATCTTCAACACGTCTTCCAAACAAGCCACTAGCAACGATTGCCGGTCAGCCAATGATTCTTCACGTTCTCAGACGTGCTGAAAAAAGTGGTGTTGGACCAGTAATTGTTGCTTCCGGTGATAGGAAGATTGCAGATTTAATAAATCAAGCTGGTGGCACTGCTGTTATGACGGATCCTAATTTACCCAGTGGCTCTGATAGAGTATTTGAAGCATTGGAAAAGTTCGATCCTACTAGCAGCTTCGATGTGATAATAAATTTACAAGGTGACCTTCCAACAATTGACCCTAATATCATTCAAACTGCATTTAAATCCCTTAATAATTCCTTGGTGGATATAGGAACTCTTGCGACTGAAATTAAAGATAATGGTGAGAAAGAAGACCCCAATATTGTAAAGGTCGCGGTATCGTTCCCTTCAGGACAGACAATAGGGAGGGCAATTTACTTCAGCCGAGCTATTGTACCTGCTGGTGAGGGGAGCCATTATCATCATATCGGTATTTATGCCTACCGGCGTGAGGCCTTAAAAAACTTTGTAGCCTTGCCCGAGAGTTCCTTGGAGAAGAGAGAAAAATTGGAGCAGTTAAGGGCATTAGAAGCGGGTATGCGTATAGATGTTTCTCTCGTTGACACTTTTCCCGACGGTGTCGATACTCCCGCTGATTTGGAACGTGTTCGAAGAAAACTGGAAATATAAGTTATGACGAGTGCAGCGAAACCTAACAATGCAGTAGTTTTTCAGGGATTACCCGGTGCTTATTCTCACCTTGCTTGTTGCGAGGTTTTCCCGGATATGCATGCTCTTCCAGCACAAACATTTGAAGACATGTTTGCTGCCGTCAGAAAAAAGAAAGCTAAATTAGCTATGACCCCCATAGAGAATTCGGTAGCAGGCCGTGTGGCAGACATACATCGTTTGCTGCCCGATTCCGGTCTTTTTATTGTTCGGGAGTACTTTATGCGGGTTAATCATCACCTGCTTGCACCAAAAGGAGCAAAATTAAAATCGCTTCGACTTGTCCGTAGTCACGTACATGCTCTAGCACAGTGTCGGGATATGATCCGCAAGTTGGGCGTTGAAGCAATTGTACATGCGGATACGGCAGGCGCTGCAAAGGAGCTTGCCGAGCGTGGCGACATTCAGGAGGCCGCGATCGCATCCAAACTAGCGGGAGAAATTTATGGCTTGAAATCCCTTAAGGCTAATATTGAAGATGCTGACCATAATACTACAAGATTTGTGGTTTTGGCTCGCAGGCCCGAAAAACAACCTAAGAATTCAGGAAAACTGGTAACTAGCTTTGTATTTCGAGTTAGAAATGTTCCAGCGGCTCTCTTTAAATCTCTAGGCGGCTTTGCGACCAATGGTGTTAATATCACTAAGCTAGAGAGCTACATGGTGGATGGGACCTTTAATGCGACACAATTTTTTGCTGATGTTGAAGGGCATCCAGAGGATACAAACCTGAGACTAGCCCTAGAAGAGTTGAAATTTTTTTCAGATGAGATACGAATTTTGGGTACTTATCCGGCTGCGACCTATCGACAACAAGGCTAGGTTGATTAATTAGCCTTTGTTTTTCAAAGCCCATTCAGAAATTAAGCGTCTTGCAATAGAAACCGAATGGGGTTTTTTTCTGTAGGCTATAGCTTCTTCAATTAGTTCGGCCCGTGTAAACCATCTTGCCTCCGCAAGTTCATCATCGGTTATATGTATCTCATCACTAAGCGCTTCTGCAAAAAACCCCAACATCAAATTGGAGGGATATGGCCAAGGCTGAGAGGAGTGATACCTGATATTTGTAATTGGTATGCCAACCTCTTCCATCACTTCCCTTTCTACGGCCCCCTCTATTGTCTCCCCTGGTTCTACGAAACCGGCAAGGATGGAAAAGCGGTCATTTGGCCAATCTTTTTTGCGCCCTAAAATTATTTTATCGCCTGAACTAACTAACATAATGACGGCCATATCTGTTCGCGGGAAATGTTGGGCATTGCAATCTATATTGGTACATTGACGCATATGGCCACCATCTTTCGGGACCGTTGGACTGCCACAGCGGTTACAAAATTGATGGGTTTTATGCCATTGAGCCATAGCCCTAGAATATGCGAGAAGGCCACCATCTTTTCGGGGTAGGTCAAGACTTATATCCCTTATATCAGTGAAATCACCAATTGCTTGAAGTTCGGGTATTGCTTTTGGGTCATCTATAAATGAAATATCTACAGAAAAATATGGAGTTCCATTGCGGTAGCCCAGAAAGACTAGATGCGGTTTTTGTTCCAAAATTTTGGTAATTTCATTGATTGTAAGTTGCCCGACCTGAGGCTTTGCGGATTTATGGCTTATGAGATTTTGCGTTCGCCAAACAGGCAATACGATAGCATTCTGCTTTTCTTCTTGTTCTGAAAGCCATACCGAATCGCTACGTCGCTCCGCCATGCGATTCAGGCCTGTCTCTGCGTAAAAATTTGGTGATTTCATGAATGTAACCTTGCACAGCGGACGTATTGACGCAATGTGGTATCAAAATTGTTTAGGAACTTGGGAAGAATGTAAAAATTCTGATATAATACATATGGGAGGTTGGCAATGGACAGGATCCTCGCCAACCCGGTCAGGTCCGGAAGGAAGCAGCCGTAACGAGTGTTTCTTGGGTCATTAGTCCAGCCTCCCACTATTGCGTAAGAGTTTGAGGTCTTAAATTTGGACGTACGTTAATTGGGAGCTAGTTATATTGGCAGCTGAAGAAGATACGCCGTTTAAACCATACAGGGTGCTCGCTCGTAAATACCGCCCTAAAACTTTCTCGCAACTGGTTGGTCAAGATGCGATGGTGAGGACTGTCACAAATGCTATTCAATCAGATAGGCTTCCCCACGCTTTTATTTTAACCGGTGTTCGTGGCGTAGGAAAAACAAGCACTGCACGAATTATTGCAAGAGCGTTAAATTGTGTTGGCCCAGATGGAAATAGTGGTCCTACATCTGACCCTTGTGGGATTTGTCCGCATTGTAAAGCAATTACAAATGATCGACATGTGGATGT
>PBWY01000005.1 GCA_002727395.1 Rhodospirillales bacterium
ACCACTAAGGCGGCGCTCATTCATCTAACAACTATACTAGCGGCGGAAGTCGCAGATCATAATATCAGGGTCAATTCTATCTCACCTGGAGTAATCGAAACCCCTCGAACAAGAAGGCGTTTTGATACAGTAGATGAATTTCATCAATCACGGGGCAAACTTCATATGTTGGGGCGCGTTGGTCAGCCAGAAGAAATTGCTAAGGCTGTTTTGTTTTTGGCCTCGGAAGACTCTTCTTTTATAACTGCAACCGATCTTCTTGTTGACGGAGGTTATATTTATTTAAAACGGCAACCAGGGGAAAACGGTTAAGTTATGAAAGATACAATGTGATTTAGCTGACAAAAAGATTACTATTTTCTGCAAAGGTCTTATTGCGTATTCATAGTATAGCCAGCTATAAACATTGTTCGGTGCCTAAACAATTTAGTTTAGGCGTTTCCTACATTTTTGGAAGAGAAAATTTGACAGAAATAACGCGTGCAAATGGCCATCGGCTAGATGGAATTTTACCGCTCGGTGAGCCGCCAATGCCGGAACCACAGCCCACAGATAATGATGTATCTTTTGACCTTGAAACAGGCCTTTCCGCGGTCCGGTCTTTGAAATCTAAAGTGCCTTCTGATGCTCATAGTGCTCGGAATCTGGGTACCGAAAGAGAGGGAAACGCCGTCTTAATTGATGAGAACGGTACTCTTGTTACTATAGGCTACCTCATAACTGAGGCTACCGATGTATCTATCGGGGGCACAAACGGAGAGGAAATACCCGCTCAGGTAGTGGGCTATGACCACAGAACAGGATTTGGTTTGGTCCGAACCGTGGAACCGCTTGGATTAAAACATCTTACGATTGCTTCTAACGTGGATGAATTATTGCCGGATAATAAGGTTGTGATAGCAGCGGCAGGAGGTGTGCCAGCTTCTATTTTGGGAAAGGTAGAGGGTCGAAGAGAGTTTGCGGGCTCGTGGGAGTATATGATTGATAAAGCGATATTCACATCGCCATTGCATCCGAGATGGAGTGGGGGAGCACTAATAGATCCTGCTAGCGGATTTTTATTGGGTATAGGCTCCTTATTCGTACAGGACCCCGGTGGTAAGGAGGAAGACAACCAAGGCAACATGTTTGTGCCGGCAGATTTGTTGCTCCCTATATTTAACGAGTTAGTTACTACAGGTCGGGCCCAATCACTCGCAAAGCCCTGGCTTGGAATGCAAACAACGGAGGCAATGGGCCATTTGGTTGTATCTGGAATTCACGCTGGCGGCCCAGCAGATAAGGCAGATATTCAAGTGGGTGATATTATTGAAGAAATTGAGTCCCATCTCATTGATAATCTATCAGACATGTATCGTAAAATTTGGGCAGTGGGAGGAGCCGGTGCTGACGTGAGTCTGAGAGTTACCCGTGGATCACATCAACTGGATATTGTTATAAGATCTGGGGATAGACACGACTATCTAAAAGTACCGCAACGGCATTAATTTTAATAAAATTAATGGGTGGACCTTCCGTAGTAACCTTTAAGGCAACGATCCCACTCTAAAAGTACCTCTTTATCTTTCTCCATTAACCTATATTTGTTCCAAGTTTTTATAAAATTCTCAGGTTTTTCAAGTTTGGATAAGGCCCATATGGCCATCGCCCTAATTAATGGCGATTTCTCTTTAAGTTTTTCGTTTACGAGCGGAGTTAGGGTGTCGAGTTGACTGTTTCCAATCGCTATCAAAACATTCCGAATAAACCTATCACGGCCCAAACGTTTGATTGGCGACCCAGAAAATAGGGATCTAAATGCTTTGTCATCTAACTGCACGAGGTCTGCTAGGTCAGGCCAACGAAGCTCTATTCTAGACTCAAATTCAAGTTCCAGCGTTTTGGAGGCAAACTTATTCCATGGACAAACCGCAAGGCAATCGTCACATCCATAAATGCGATTACCAATGGCTTCTCGAAATTCGGTTGGTATATGTCCTTTATGCTCTATCGTTAAATATGAAATACAGCGTGTTGCGTCTAACTTATAGGCTGAAGGAAAAGCCTTGGTCGGACATACAGATAAGCAGCGGGAGCATGATCCGCAAAGATCATGAGTTTCTTCATTATATGACAAAGTTAAATTGGTATAAATTTCTGCAAGAAACATCCAAGAACCTAATTTCTTGGATACTAAGTTCGTGTGTTTTCCTTGCCATCCCAATCCTGCCCTAGCCCCAAGGGGTTTTTCCATAACCGGCGCCGTATCAACAAATATTTTAACCTCACCGCCGTGTTGGTCAGCGATAAAGCGTGCTAGTATTCGAAGTTTCTTTTTAGCAACGTCATGATAATCTCGTCCTTGCGCGTAGACTGAAATTGAACCGCATTTAGATTCTTTGAGAGTTTCGAGCGGATCACCATATGGCCCGTAATTAAGACCTAAAACTACAACACTCTTTGCATCTTCCCATAGTTCTTTTGGTTGACTCCGCTGTTTCATTCGTTTTTCTAACCAGCCCATATCACCATGATAACCTTTTAAAATAAACTCCTTGAGTTGTTCTCTNGCACTNATGCTGAGTGATGCNGGNGCAAANCCGACNGCGTCAAAACCAACCGCCATAGCCATATCTCTTATGGATTTNGTTACGGTCATTTTTTGNGTTATTTATCCTCTCCCGCGATAAGGCGGAACGCCNTGATCAGGGANCCAAACTTCCGATGGGNCTTTCCCGCTTTGATAAAATACATCNATAGGTATGCCTCCACGTGGATACCAATAACCNCCNATTCGTAGCCATCTTGGTGAAATTANCTTTTCGATTGTTTTTCCGATACCTACTGTGCAATCTTCNTGGAAGGCACCGTGATTGCGGTATGAACTTAAATAGAGTTTTAAGGACTTACTCTCCATAATCCAATCGTTCGGNACATAATCTATGACTAAATGAGCAAAATCNGGTTGGCTAGTGATCGGGCAGAGGCTAGTGAATTCAGGGCAAGTAAAACGTATAAGGTATAATTGCCCTTCTTGAGGGTTGGGGACCCGCTCAAGTATAGCCTTTTCGGGTGAAGTTGGTAATTCTGTTTCCTGTCCAAGCTGTTTTAGTGTTTCACCTATATTTTTAGTCATAAGTTATCACCATTCTTAGTTTGTTTCCGATACAATTGGCCCGGCTTCCTGTTGTTCTTCAAACAATTTGATGAAGTTACTCAGTGATTGCTCGGCAATTGCCCTTCTAATGTCTGACATTAAAGATTGATAGTAATGGAGGTTATGAATAGTCAAAAGCATTCCTGCAAGCATTTCTCCTGACTTAACAAGATGGCTGAGATAAGCTCTACAATAATTTTGACAAACACGACAATTGCACCCAGCATCCAAAGGTCTGTCATCATCAGCATGTCGCGCATTTCTTAAGTTGAGTGAACCCCCGCGAACATATGCCTGGCCAGTTCTTCCTGATCTCGTTGGAATAACACAATCAAACATATCAACGCCTCTTTTTACCGCCCCAACAATATCTGCTGGTTTTCCAACTCCCATTAGGTAATGCGGTCGCAATTTTGGTAAGTAAGGGATTGTATTTTCTAAAACATCAAACATTGCATCTTGCGGTTCGCCAATTGCCAATCCGCCTACAGCATAACCATCAAACCCTGTATCTACCAAGCGGGCAGCTGATTCTCGCCGGAGTTCTGGGAATACACTGCCCTGTACAATCCCAAAAATTCCGTAGCCGGGTCTTTGTTGAAACGCGGACTTACTGCGAGCAGCCCAACGCATGGACAGTTCCATAGATTGCCGCGCTTTATCTTGGGTGACCGGCCACTCCGTGCATTCATCTAGAACCATTGTTATATTTGAACCCAACATATTTTGGATTTCACTAGAACGTTCTGGTGTAAGTTCTATTTTTTTTCCATCGATGTGTGATCGGAAAATAACGCCATGTTCTTTTATTGTTTGACGGTCTCGAAGTGAAAATACCTGATATCCTCCTGAATCTGTCAAAATAGGTTTTTGCCAGTTCATGAATTTGTGTAGCCCACCAAGTCTAGAAATTCTTTCAGCGGTAGGGCGCAGCATCAAGTGATATGTGTTACCTAAAATAATTTCTGCGCCAGTTGCTGATACATCTTCCGGCATTACAGCTTTAACGGTCCCCCCCGTGCCGACAGGCATAAACGCTGGTGTTTGAACTTCGCCGTGTGCTGTCTTAAGGCACCCCCTACGGGCTAAACCGTCTGTACCGAGGATATCAAATTTTATACCAGAGTTTGTCATTTTTATTTTTTGCGTTCTAGAAGGGAAGCATCACCGTAGGAATAAAATCGATAGCCGGATTTAATCGCATATTCGTAAGCAGACTTTATTCTTTCCAAACCAGTAAATGCGGCAACTAGCATGATCAGGGTAGATCGGGGTAGATGAAAGTTTGTAATAAGCCTGTCAACAATCTTGAACTTGTAACCTGGAGTTATGAAAATATCTGTTTCACCCTCAAATGGCTCGAGTTCTCCATTTTCGTTTACGGCTGACTCCAGTAACCGCAAGACCGTAGTACCACAAGCTGTAACTCGACCGCCCACTTTGCGGGCTAAGTTTATTCGTTCCACTGATTCTTTATTCAATTTTCCCCATTCAGAGTGAATTACGTGGTCATGAATATTTTCAACTTTTACTGGTAAAAAAGTACCAGCTCCAACGTGGAGAGTTAACTCAACAACATCAATGCCTGTGAATTTAATTTTTTCTATTAGTTCTTTTGAAAAGTGAAGTCCCGCAGTGGGAGCGGCAACAGCACCTAAATTAGATGCATAAACTGTTTGATAATTTAGTTCATCGAGGTTTGTACTATTATTTTTCCTCTTAATGTATGGAGGCAAGGGCATATTTCCATGCTTATTTAGGTTATTGAATAATTCTTTTCCAGAGAAACTAACAACGATTTCCCCATTTTCTTTCTTTTCTAAAACAGTTGCTGCAAAACTGGTTGAAAAATTAATGCTATCCCCCGTTCGGAGCTTTCGTGCAGGCTTGGCAAAGGCACACCAAGTTTTATCGCTGTTTAATTTATGTAAAGTTATTTCAATTGACGTTTTATTGCGAAGCCCTTGAAGACGGGCAGGAATGACCTTGGTATTATTTAAAACGAGGATGTCTTTAGAAGACATAATATTCGGCAAGTCTCTAATTGTTAAATTTCTTAAACATTCTCCTATATGGAGTAATTTGGCTGCATCTCTTGGGGTGCACGGTTCTTGAGCTATTAACTTCTTCGGAAGTTTAAAATCAAAGCAATCAGTTTTCATTTTTTGACAATGCTTTTAAAGGTTGATCTTTTTAGCAATATTGTTGGTGGTCCTGATAAACACAATAAAGAGTGATATACATAGTTTTTTCAAGCGTAATTGAAGTATGAAAAATAATAAAACTAAATTGTCGGAAATTCCGAGGGTTGTCCCTGAAGGTACTAAGGGCATTGGCCTTATGCTTGGCTCTGCGGCTTCTATTTCAGGAGCTAATGGTACCGTCCAGTATCTCTCCCAGGGCATTCATGTTTTTGAAATAGCATTTTTCCGTCAGCTTTTTGGACTTATATTGATGACTACTATTTTTTTACGTGGTGGGTTCCGCCCTCTGTTTACAAAGAAAATTTGGTTACATCTTATACGCTCTATTTTAAATGTACTTTCCATGCTGGCCTTTTTTTATGGTTTGAGTCTTGAGCCCTTAGCTAAGGTAATATCTTTAGCGCTTACTGCCCCTTTATTCGCGACGCTTGGAGCAGTGATATTTTTAAAGGAAAGGATGACACCTGCACGTTGGGCGGCTATTTTTATTGGTGCCGTTGGTGCGTTGATAATTCTTAGGCCCGGAATACAAACCGTATCCCTCGGAGCTCTCATGGTCCTTGTGTCGAATATGTTGTGGGCCGTGACTTTGGTGGTGATAAAAGTTTTGACCCGGACCGATACATCTGTAACCGTTGCGCTTTATTCAAGCCTTTTACAGGCGCCTATGGCCTTTATTTTTGCCTTTTTTGTTTGGCAATGGCCTTCTCTTGACCAGTTGGCATGGCTGATATTATTGGCGATTCTAGGTACCATTTCTCAGTTGGCGCTTGCCGAGGCATTTCATCATGCTGATGCAACATTAGTATTGCCGGCGGATTTTACTAAGGTAATTTGGGGAAGTTTGATTGGATATTTTTGTTTTAATCAAATCCCTGAAATTTGGGTTGGCGTCGGTGCGGTCGTCATTTGTCTAGCAGTTTTTTATAACGCCTATTTTGAAGCACAAAATTCAAGCTCAGGGAGCTCGACCCCGTAACTATGAAGCCTATATCCATTAAGGCGAAGCCAAGCACGCCCCTCATCAACATTATTTGACAACGACCGAACGATATTCCAGAAAGTTTCTGAGTGATTCATCTCCTTTAGATGTGCCACTTCGTGGCTCACTATGTAGTCCGATACAAAACGAGGTGCCATGATGATACGCCAAGAAAAACTAAGGTGCCCTGAACTTGAGCAGCTTCCCCATCGACTTTTCGTATCGCGAATTGTTAATCTACTGTAGCCGAGCCCTAGGAGAGCAGTTTTTTCATCCACAATAGTCTTTAGTGTGCACCCTGCTTCTCGTTTGTACCAGTCAAATATGGCTCTTGATAACTCCTTTTTTGGAGCGGCCACCATCAAATTTTGCCCTTCGCACCAAACATCCGAACATGTCTCGGTAACATGGTAAATTTTCAGCGGTTGGTCAAATAGTCGAATTATTGAACCATCACAGAATGGGATTGGATCAGGGTGCATTTTGAGTTTTTTAGAAATCCAGTAGGTTTTTTGTTCCAGAAATAACAATCCGTCTTTTAATTTTATAAAATTCGGGAGAACCAGTTCAACTTGTCCGATTCCTGGTAATATCCTAATTTTTAGTCGACGAGATCTTGGACTCCTCCTAATAAGAATTATTATTTTCTTTCCATTAGGTAGATCCAGAATTGTGCTGTTTGAGTTCAATTTATTAAACATTAGAGATTAATTTAAGAATTCTAAAAAATGATGCAATTAGATAAAATTTCTAAATTACCTGGTGCGTATGTAATACTAGTTGAGTTAAAAACTTCCTATCAAAGCGAAATTGGATCTTTGGGTAATATAAAATTTTCTGCGGGCCATTATTTTTATTTTGGTAGTGCGCGAGGTCATGGTGGAATGCAGGCGAGAGTTCAACGGCATATCAGAGCTAAAAAACAATTGCATTGGCACGTGGATTGGCTTTTGTTATCAGGTACTGTAATTAAAGTCTTGTTGGTTGCTGGCGGGGGGGAGTGCAATCTCCGCCAAAAAGCCGACTTAATCGATGATTTAAAGGTAATTGCCCCGGGTTTTGGGAGCAGTGACTGCGATCAATGCCAGGCACACCTTTTGGCTGTCAATGGAGGTGGTTCAGACACCCTCAAAAAGTTGCAAGGTGTTACTGGTGGTGGAATTTATTCTGCAACCTCTTTTTTTCCTATCACCGCAGCACACCCAGCTATTGTTTGACGCATGGTTCGTTTTTTATCCACGGTCTCGCGTATTTCCGAGGCGAAAGGTGATTTTGTCATAAGACGGTATAAATCAGCTGCTCCCTGATGAAAACCGGGCGGCATTGCAATTGTTCTAAATGTTTTGGCTATTTCTTCCATTTCGCCTATATAACGATCAGAAACGGCGGGAAGGGCAGGGGGCATAGCCTCCATGCGTTTGTAAATAGCCGTTTGGCTGTAAATAAGTTCATTATGCAACTCCTCGGATACGTTTAATTTTTCAGCGGCCATTAATACGGCAGCATGAAGCGCACTAGTACCTTTTGTTATACCTGCATAACACATCTTAATAGCAGAGGCGGTACCAGCTGTGACACCGCATTGCTTAACTTCAATACCGCACCCGTCAAAGATATCCATCTTTTCTGCACCGCTTCCACTTACAAAAAATCGCGTTGGTACAGAAGCGCCGGGAGGATTGCCGACAATTCCTCCGTCAATATAATCGGCTCCCGCGCCTTCTATAATAGCCCCAATTTTTAAGGCTGTTTCCGGGGATACCGCGTTACAATCAAAATAAAGTGGGGCTAATCCAGTTTCTTTCATCTTCGCGGCAATTAGCTCGGCCTGAGCCAATGCGTCTCCCGGGGGTAAAATTGAAAATACAATGTCCGCTTCCGCTAATGCCAAAGTGATTGAACCACAATCCCGAAACCCAGCATCAGCGGCACGTTGGCGTGTTATTGTACTGCGACCCTCCAAGGCGGTAATAATTTTGAAACCATTGTCTCGGAATGCTTTTCCAGTTGCTGCTCCCATCTCGCCAGGGCTTAAAATGGCGACATTTTTGATTGTCATGGCTAAGTCCTTTAAAAAATTATCTGATCTTAAGTCAGGGAAGGAATTTCGGCTAGCGTTCTGTTCTAAATTTCCAACCCCAAGTAGCCGCACGTAAGCAGAAAAGAGCAGAAACTGCTGGAATTATTGCCGTGAAGCCGAGAACCCAAAATGCTACGTCATATATTATTTCTTTGGAAATTCCTTGGTCTAGTCCCGCAGTGTTGGCCATCAAACCAGCAGCAGCAGCTCCAAATGCTACGCCTAAAGAACGAATTGTTGGCATTGCCGCCGCTGTGATTGCTTCTTCTCCTTCTCGGGCAACACTCATACCATAATTAGTCATAAGTACATTTGTCGCGCCGATTCCCAAGCCAATCAGCGCACTCCAGAATGTAATCGTAAAGATATTGCCTGAGAGAATTGACATTGTGAATATAACCGTTGTGATAGCTGAAAAAATCATCCCAATTGTAGAGCCACTGCGCTCCCAGAACCCTGACCATCCTGAAGCTATTATTGATCCAAGGGTCCAACCGATTGAAAAGGTTAAAGAGAGATAACCTAATAATAGAGGTGTAAGCTCATGCAGAATCTGAAGAAATAGGGGAGCGAAGATCAGTAAAGTCGTATGCGTGACGGAAATTAGAAAATAGGACCAATAAGCCAGACCCACTGGTGAAAAAATCGATAATGCGTTACTCGGAAAAAGTTTTATATCCGAGGTACTATCCCGGCGAAAGGTTATCCATACAAGAAGAATGGCGAGGATAATTAGTCCCAAACTGATTAAAGGTATTTTATATTGATTAGTAAGTCCCGCAGCTAATACACCTAGTGCTAGCATTAATAATCGTCTCCATGGAAAACGTTTTTTAACCGTGGCCGTCTTTTGATTTGGGATTAATTTCCATGCCATTATTANAAATAAGATAACAAAAGGAGCTTGTGCCCAAAATGAGCCACGCCATGTTTCTAGCTCGGCAAATACACCACCTACACCAGGCCCAAATAAAGCTGCCACACTCCAGGTGGTCGATATGGTCGCGAGAATTCGTGTCCTAATATTTGGTGAATAAAGATCTCGGACCAGAGCCATTGACTGTGAGATGACAAGACCTCCACCAACACCNTTTAGTAAACGAGCTATCAACAAGGTCGCCATATCCGGTGGAATTGCGCATGCAATTGTTCCAAAAAGAAGCGTGAGTCCGCCCCAAATATATCCGCGCTGCGTGCCTAGCCGATCCCGCATATATGCGCCTGCAGCGGCTCCGATGATAGTGCCTACCATATAGAGCATCGAAGTCCAGGCATAATATGAAATACCTCCGATGTCATTGACTACGGTAGGCATTATTGTAGTGATAATAAAAATATCTATTGCATGCAGGGCAATCCCAAGATTGAGCAGGATGGTGTAGGAACTGCGACCCTCGCGAAACAAGTCTAGCCAACTGGCTTTGCTGTTTGACATAAAATAATTTTTTAAACTCCTTTTAGACTAGACTTATTCATTGTTGTCCAGCAGTCTATGTCTTGTTTTGGCGGTGTCCAAGCATACAGCGTATTCATTCCAAATATCGTTTATGGCGGACCATGGCTTTTTTGAGCGTTTTAGATCAATCCCCGATTAGGGCAGGTGCCAGTCCTGCAGAGGCTGTTGCGGATACACTCCAACTTGCGGAAAGGGCTGACCAGCTCGGCTATAAGCGTTATTGGTTAGCTGAACACCATAGTAGTAAAGGACTTGCTGGCGCAGCCCCAGAAATTTTAATTCCACAGCTGGCCGGGCGTACAACTGGGATACGGGTCGGTTCCGGTGGAATAATGTTGAGTCATTATAGCCCTCTAAAGGTAGCTGAGTCCTTTCGGATGATAGAAACTCTATATCCTGGACGGATAGATCTCGGAATTGGGCGTGCCCCCGGTAGTGATCAAATAACAAATCAGGCGCTGCAAACCGGACCTGGGTCACTCGGTCCAGAGCACTATCCGGTTAAGGTCCGCGATATGATGGGCTATTTGGAAGGCAATCTTCCTGAAGACCATCCTTTTTGTAATGTAGAGGCGATGCCGGCTGGCAAAACGACTCCAGAAGTTTGGATGTTAGGGTCAAGTGATCAAAGTGCATCGCTTGCTGCATACTTTGGTTTACCCTTTTCCTTTGCCCATTTTATTGTTTCTGAGGGTGGACCTGAGGCTGTTAAGGCATATCGAGAGCATTTTCGGCCATCGGCTTCTTGGCCTTATCCCATCGTAAACATTGGGGTCTTTGTTATAGCCGCAGAGACGGAAGAAGCGGCAGAGCGCTTGATGAAATGCCGCGACCTTTCATCCGTACGCCAGCGCACAGGTCGGGCAGGCCCGGTACCATCCTTTGAAGAAGCAGAAACCTATGTATATTCACGTCAAGAAGAGTCCTTGAGGCGCTTCAATCGTCAACGGTGTATCTGGGGGACAAAAGAGCAAGTAAAAGAAGGGCTTCTATCTCTTGGCGAAATTTATGATGTTGATGAATTTGTAATTCTCACCATTTGTCCAACATTAGAGACCCGTTTTCGTTCCTATGAGTTGCTTGCTGAGGCCTTCGAGCTTAAGCCTCGGCAGTCCAGTGCTTGCGCAGCTGAATAGAAGGAGGGTGTCAAGTATCATCCCGGTCAAATTTGCTATAAAATTTGTAGTCTGACAAATTTCCGGACTTGTCTGAGAGTAAATTCCTGACGCTAGTTATTATTCATTTTAATACTATAAACAATATTCAAAATCACGGGCTCCAACGGATGCAGCATATAGTAAAATAAGGAAAAATTTTGATTTTAGACCGTTCTATTGCCGGGATTATTTGGATGTGTTTGGCTATGTTTCTTAGCGCAGCAGCAGGTGCTTGTGTCAGGCAGCTTGGTGCCGAAGTGCCGACACTCGAATTAGTTTTTTTTCGAAATATTATAGGTTTATTGATTTTTATTCCTTGGCTTTTACGCCAAGGATTTGGAGTAATGCGGACTAGTCGAATACCATTATATTTATTGAGAGTAACTTTCGCCTATACGGCTATGGTTTTATTGTTCTTCGCATGGGGTAAAATGCCCATAGCTGATGTGTTCGCCTTACAATTTACAATCCCACTATTTACAATTGTGCTGGCAGTTTTGATACTTAAACAACCAACGGATCACCATTCATGGGTGGCGTGCTTTGTTGGACTCGTCGGTGCTTTGATTGTAATGCGTCCCGGCGTTATTGAACTTACTGCCGCGGCAGCCGCGGCTATTGCATCTGCGATGATGTCAGCAGGATCTAACACGACGCTTAAGG
The DNA here is from genome assembly GCA_002727395.1 of Rhodospirillales bacterium. GTDB lineage: Bacteria > Pseudomonadota > Alphaproteobacteria > MPNO01 > UBA2964 > UBA2964. The sequence continues at coordinate 11,679 of PBWY01000005.1, forward strand.
TCCTAACCAAAACACAAAACGCAGGGACTATTACAATTTATTCCAATCTTTTGATGTTGCCATTAGCATTAATTCCAACGTTTTTTGTCTGGGTCACACCTACCACTGAACAATTACCGTGGGTATTAGGGGCGGCGTTTTTTAGTGCTATTGGTGGGTTGTGTTTTACATTGTCAGTTGGGGCCGCAGATGCGCGGGTTGTTCAACCATTTCAATTCACGCGAATGATATTCGCTGCCTTAATTGGTTACTTGATGTTTCTCGAATTACCAGATACCTGGACTTGGATTGGTGCTGCGATAATCTTTATATCTTCTTACTACATAGTTTTACGTGAGGGGACTCAACAAGATTCTAATCAAGGTTTAAAGAGGCCTGAGATAAAATGATATCGCCTTTATTTTCCAGCTCAGTTATTCGTGGTGTTCTGTGGATGATACTGGCTACGGGTTTTCAAGCAACGGCTAGTGGCTTTGTTCGAAAACTTTCTAATGATTTTGGTGTTTTTGAGCTCGTGTTTTTTTTTAGCAGTATCAGTGCAATTTTATTGATCCCTATGGCTATGAGATTGCCGAAGGGTTCTTTACAGGGAGTTAAGAAAAGGTTTGGCCTTTATATAATTCGGGGATTGTTATCTTTCTTTGGGATGCTTGCATCCTTTTATGCTTATTCGGTGATGGATATTGCTAATGTTCAGGCGCTTCTCTTTACTGTCCCGCTATTTACAATTCTTCTTGCAGGTATTTTGTTGGGGGAGTTTGTGGGGCTTCGGGGTTGGTTGTCATGTGCGATCGGCTTTATAGGAGCGTTATTAATTGTTCGCCCTGGAGTTATACCAGTTAACCCCGGAGCTCTTGCAGCACTTATCTCAGCATTTGCCTTTGCTGCGGCGAACATTGCTATTCGGAAACTCGGGACAACCGAGAACCCAATTTTAATTACTATGGTGTCTAATATGATAGTGGTACCGCTCTCAGCGGCTCCCGCCGCAATGAATTGGGTAACTCCAACTTGGGATCAGGTGCCATGGATACTTATGATGGGTATTTTATTCATGGGTGCGATGGTCTGTCTTACATTTTCCATTAGAGAAGCTGATGCTCGAATTGTTCAGACAATAAATTTTCTTCGCATGCCTTGGTCAGTCATAGTAGGTTATGTGATGTTTGCCGAATTACCCGACCTTTGGACTTGGTTAGGGGCTATTATTATCTTTTTTGGGGCTTATGATGTGTTGAGGCGTGAAACAGCGCGCAAAAATAGGGAATGACGAAAAACCTAACGCATATTTTGAGCCATCGAAATGCTGCTATCACTGGAATTACCTGGATGATAATAGCTGCAGTCGGTTATTCTTTAAATGCAGGAATTGTCAAACAGCTTTCTTCCGAATTAAATACTTTGGAGATAGTTTTTTGGCGTTCACTTGTAGCCGTTATAATTTTATTTCCATTTTTTTTTAAACATATTTCTTCTTCTGGACGGGGTTCCCTGAAAAATTGGCATTTTTTTCTCTTGAGAGGTCTTTTTACCTATTTTGGTATGGCGGCTACGTACTATGCCCTTGCGAATATACCTATTGCAGAAGTTTACGCCCTACAATTTACTCTTCCGCTTTTCATGATAATTGTCGCGGCTATCTTTCTTGGGGAAAGGGCAGGAATTGATAGTTTTTTGGCTTGTTTCGTGGGTTTAATAGGGACAATGATTATTCTTAGGCCAGGTTTTGAGATAATTGGTTTAGCGACAATAGTGGCCTTAGCGTCGGCAGTATTTTACAGTATTACTAATATTTTTATTAAGATACTGACCCGCACAGAGACCACAACGACAATCACTATTTATGGCAATATAATAATGCTGGTTTTAGCTCTGATCCCATTGCTTTTTGCGTGGCGATGGCCACCAATCGATACCATTGGATGGATTATTGCTTTAGGTATCTTTACCACAGGAGGGCAATGGACTTTAACCAAGGCGATTGCTTCTGCAGATGCCCGAATTGTATGGCCCTTTGATTTTCTTAGGATGCCATTCACTGCCACGATCGGATATATTATGTTTGGTCAAATGCCTGAAATATGGACCTGGGTTGGCGCAATGGTAATTTTTGTGGCGGCCTATTACGTTATACAAAAGGAGGCCACTATTAAGTGACAGATGTCGCATACTCAAATTCGATAAAGGGTGCCATCTGGATGTTGGCCGCTTCACTTTGTTATGTTTTCTCCGCAACACTCACTCGTTATTTAGCTGGGAGCTATCCTACGTTCGAACTGACCTTTCTGAGGTGTGTATTTGGAGTGATGATTCTTACTCCATTTATTCTTCGAGGCGGTGTTGCCCAACTTAAAACCAAGGCGTTTCCCCTGCATTGTGTAAGGACGTTGATTACTTATTTTGCAATTCTTCTATGGTTCTACGCTACCGAACATGTGCCTGTCGGTGACTTCTTTGCGATACAGTTTGTTTCCCCGCTATTTACAATAGCAGTTGCTGCGCTTTTATTGAGAGAAAAGGTAGGCCTCAAAAGTTGGTTGGCGGCCATAGTCGGCTTCCTCGGTGTGCTAGTCATAATTCGTCCAGGGTATATACCCATTTCTCTGGGTATAATTGCGGCCCTCGGTACAGCCGGCGCTTACGCATTCGTGAATACCTGTATCAAGGTCCTGTCACGATATGACTCTCCTGCTGTAATGACCTTTTATGTTAATGTGCTTATTTTGCCTTTATCAGCGATACCGGCTTATCTAACTTGGAAGACGCCGCAGTCGGAAGATTGGCCCATCCTTATTGGAGTGGCTCTTTCCGCAACAATGGCACAATTCTGTGTAGCTTCCAGCATTTCCCTTGCTGATGCACGGGTAGTTCAACCTATGAATTTTTTGAGAATGCCCATAGCGGCAGCGATGGGATTTATGGTCTTTGGCGAATTTCCTGATTTGTGGACATGGGTTGGAGCAATCATAATTTTCGGAGCGGCATGGTACGCGGTGCAGCAGGGCAAGAAAATATGAGGCCTATTTCGGGTGCTATCCTGGGGTCTTTGTGGATGTTGTCGAGCTGTATATTTTATGCTTGCTCTGCTTCTTTGGTTAGGGAAATTGGGGACACCTATACACCATATCAAATGACCATGATCCGTTCCCTAATAGCTGTCGCAGTTTTAGCACCGTTTTATCTACGGGAGGGCGGCAGTCTGATGTTTATACCTAAACGCTTTTTTATGCACCTCCTCACAGGAGTATTCACCTATCTTGGGATTGTATTTTGGTTTTTTGCGACAGCATCCATGCCGATTGCAGATTTTTTTGCCTTGCAGTTTGTGACGCCACTTCTGACTATGGCTTTTGCTATTATCTTTTTGCGCGAGCAATCAGATGTGCGCAGTTGGCTAGCAGCTTTAATCGGATTTAGTGGAGTACTCGTAATACTGCGGCCAGGAATTATAGAAGTTTCGTTTGCTGCAGTAGCTGCACTCATTAGTGCATTATTCTATGCGAGTGACAATACAGTTATAAAGTCGCTATCACGCAATGTATCACCCACAATGATTGTATATTATGCACACCTTCTCATGATACCCATTTCCTTGCCAATGGCCTACACCACTTGGAAAACTCCAGGTGCGTATGACTTCACAGTAATTGTTGCCATTTGTTTATGTCTTACCATCGCATACCTTTCGGTTACTAAGGCAATTGCGTTAACTGTTGCGAGGGTTGTCCAACCTGTAAATTTTATGCGAATGCCAATTGCAGCGATTTTTGGCTGGGTTTTATTTAATGAGTTTCCAGATATATGGACATGGATAGGTGCAGTGATAATTTTTGTTGCAACCACCTACGCTGTGCGGAGGGGTGCCCGGACAGCCAAAGGTTATAAAAATTCATGATGAATTTTCCTTTGGCTGTCCAAGGGGCATTCTGGATGGCTGTCAGTGCATTTTGTTATGTAGGTTCTGCTATTCTTATTCGATTTATAGGTGACGCTTATTCACCTTTTTTGCTGACCTTCTTTCGATCCGTTATAGCGGTCATCATGCTGGCCCCGATGATCTATAGAGTTCGATGGTCTTCTCTTTGGCCAAAAAGGCCAATCCCAGTTTTGATGACTGGCATTTTTTCATATGTTGGTATATTTCTGTGGTTTTATGCAGCGGGACGGATGCCTGTTGCGGAATTTTTTGCTCTTCAGTTTGCAACACCACTGTTTACCATTGCCTTCGCAATAATTTTCTTGCGTGAAAGATCTGACCTTGCAAGTTGGGTTGCCACTTTTATTGGCTTTGCAGGCATTCTGATTGTGTTGAGACCGGGCTTTATAGAAATAACTACTGCATCTATTGCTGCCGTGGCCTGTGCAGCTAGTTACGCAAGCGTAAACACTTTGATAAAATCACTTTCAAAATCGGTTACCACTACAGTTATTGTATTTTATGCCAATATCCTGTTGGTGCCTGTTTCTCTCCCAATGGCTATCAAAGATTGGCAACTACCCTATCTTTCAGATTGGCCAACGATTGTTGGGGCTGCGGTGTTATCAACCATTGGTTACATAACTGTTTCAAAAGGAATTGCAATAGCGGCAGCGAGGGTCGTCCAACCGGTTAACTTCTTGAGAATGCCTCTCGGTGCTGTATTTGGCTGGATAATTTTTAGTGAATTTCCTGATATCTGGACATGGATTGGTGCAATTATAATATTTTGCGCAACCACCTATACTGTGCATCGTGGTACACAGAGGAATAGGAGAAAAAATGATTAAACTCTATGCATGGCCTACACCTAATGCGCATAAAATTTCTATTATGCTTGAAGAGTGTGCCCTGGATTATGTGGTAAAAAAGGTTGATATCACTGGTGGATATCAGTTCAAACCTGAATTCCTTAAGCTGAGCCCAAATAACCGCATTCCAGCTTTATTAGACTCGGACGGACCGTGTGGTAAATCAATTTCAATTTTTGAATCAGGTGCAATTTTAGTCTATTTATCGGAAAAAACCGGAAAATTTTTACCATCCATAGGAACAGAACGTTATGAAGTTCTGCAATGGCTGATGTTTCAGATGGCTAACCTTGGGCCAATTTGTGGTCAGGCTCACCACTTTCGAGATGCTGCGATTGAACGTGTGCCCTATGCGATCACGCGTTTTACTGAAGAAGCAGGCCGTCTTTATGGAGTAATGGATCGACAACTTTCAAGAACAAAATTTTTGGCAGGTGAGCTCTACACTATTGCAGATATGGCATGCTGGCCATGGGTTAGAGTTCATCGTTATCATGGCCAGCTATGGGATAATTATTCTTACGTTAAACGTTGGTTCGATGAGATATCTGTGCGTCCGGCGGTACAGCAGGGCATGAAACTTCTTTCTGATTACCGGCGTAAACCAAACGAAGTCCTGAACGAAACAACACGTGATATTCTTTTCGGTTCTAGTCAAATGCAGCGTCGTTAGCTTTTTAAAAAATATAAAGTACTAATGGGATGTTTTATATAGATTTTTCTAATACAATACTCAATTAGGGGTTTTACTTGCTGCAATAAATCTAGTTAGGTTTGTACCTTATAGGTTAAGGGTTTTATTTATGGAAAATAAAAAGTTATTCCTCGGTATTTTTTCAATTATATTGATATTTACATTAGATAAGCCCTCTTATTCTGCGGAAGAGTTGACCGCGAAAGAGGCTTCGGCAAAATACAAAACAGCAGTTTCTTTTATTAAAAGGCAAAAATACCGCTCTGCGATAGATCTGCTGAATGAAATTGTTGAGTCAGAAATTGATGATAAAGCTCAACTCGCCGATGCTTTGAATTTGTTGGGATTTAGTTACCGAAAGTCTAAAAAGACTAGTTTTGCAATTGAATATTATATGGATGCACTAAAAATCGACCCAAAGCACAAAGGAGCCAATGAATATATTGGCGAAGCCTATTTGGAACTAAATAAACCCTTGCAGGCAGTAAAATATCTGAAGGTTTTAAAAAATCTATGTGGTAAAGACTGTGCAGAATATCAAAATCTTAAGCACTCCTTTGATAGATTTTTGAAGAAAAGTGGTAAAGATATCAGTCAATATTAGATATCTTTCGGTATTTTTGATTTTTATACCTCTTTTTAATTATTACTTAGCGGTCGCCTCTTTTGCCTCCCTGCGAACTGAGAAATAGGTACTCGCAAAAATTACTAACGCTCCTATCAGTACCCACGGTGAAAATGTTTCACCCCAAAGTAAGTAGGCAATTAGGGCTATAAAGGGAAGACGAAGAAAATCGAGTGGAAAGCAGACCGAAGTGTCTATTAAAACTAAAGCCTTGCTTATACAGAAATGGGTTATAATTCCTGAAGTTCCTAATAATAAAAGCCATGGCAGGTGATGCCATTCTGGTGTTACCCAAAAGTATATTGCAGGACCAACAAGAATAATGCCTTGCATTAGATTCATTGTGAAAACCATGGTACCGGCACTCTCAGTTTGGGATAAAACCTTAACCATCACATTCTGAGCCGAAAATAATATTGCTCCCAAAATAACCATCAGCGTTGGTATACTCACTGGAACAAAACCAGGTCGGATAATTATAAGAACGCCAGCAAAACTTACTGCCATACTAATCCAACGATATTTTTTTACTCTTTCGCCAATTGTCATCGCTGCAATTGCCGCAGTTAAGGCAGGAATTGTGTATTCAATTGAGGTTACAACGGCGAGTGGAACGGATATTACGGCAAAAAAAACGCAATATTGGGCGCCTACNTGGGTAAAATTCCTTAGAATTTGAAAAGGTAAACGCTTGGTGCGCAGTGTTTTATACCCACACCTGGGTATCATAAATACCGAAATAAAAATTAAACCGATTAGCGCTCTTAAGAAAAGGATTTCTGTTATACCAATATCCGGTTTGAGTGCGCGGACAGCAATTACAATACCGGCTAGACCAGCAACTGCGATTAACATCCAGGCGATACCATGAAGAGTCTCAGTGCGGTTCGGGTTNNNNGTGATTTTTTGGTTCATAACAGAATTTACTCTTCAGACTNACNTNAAACTCGGATTTACAGAATATAGTACGAAGCGTATTTTAANTTGATAAACATATAATAGGAGTTATTTCAATGGANGGGTCCNAGGTTAAAANCCTCNCTCACCAAGTAANATTTGATGATCTGCGGGAGTATATACAGGAAGTTGAAAAANTGGGTGAGTTGCGGCGAGTTGAAGGAGCCAGCTGGGAGGAAGATATTGGCCTCGCAGCGGAACTTCTTCTCCATAACGAGAAAGCACCATGCGCCCTCTTTGATGAAATACCCGGCTATCCAAAGGGTCATCGTGTTTTCACCAACTTTTTTGGTGGGCGCCGGCAAAATATTACACTTGGCTTCCCGCCTAACCTTTCAAAATTTGAACTAAGTGTTGCTTTTAATAAAGCGTACCAGTCTGTCGTCCAAAATCCTCTTCCTTATGAGGTGGTAAAAACTGGGCCAGTAATGGAAAACATAATGGAAGGTGATGAGGTGGATGTCCTATCATTTCCGACACCGCTCTGGCACGAGGGTGATGGGGGTAGGTATATCGGAACTGGATCATTTAATNTTACCCGTGATCCAGAGGAAAATTGGATTAACGTTGGAACCTATCGGGTAATGGTTCATGATAAAAAAACTGTTGGATTTTATATTTCTCCGGGTAAGCATGGGCGTCTCCATCGCCAGAAATACATGTCAAAGAACCTGCCAATGCCAGTCTGTGTAGTAGTAGGGATTGATCCTTTGAGTTTTCTTATGTCTTCCTCAGAAATCCCATACGGGGTCTGCGAGTTCGATATTATGGGAGCATATAGAGGAAAACCCTTACAATGCGTTATGGGAAAGCATACCGGATTACCCTTTCCGGCGAATGCTGAGATCGTTCTCGAAGGATTCTGTTACCCAGAAAAACTTCATTCAGAAGGACCCTTTGGGGAATGGACCGGATATTACGGTAATCCTGAACACAATGGACCTACCCTAGATATAAAGGCTATCTATCATCGCAATAATCCAATTATGCTTGGTTGTCCGCCACAACGGCCACCAGAAGAACAGTCTAGATATCGTGCTGTCGTGAGGTCGGCTTTATTGAAAGAGCAGATCGAGGCGGTCGGCGTTCCGGATGTACAAGTGGCGTGGTGCCACGAATGTGGAGGAGGAAGGATGTTTACGGCGGTGTCAATCAAGCAACGGTATCCCGGGCATGCAACGCAGGCTGGCCAAATTGCTTCACAATGCAGATTAGGGGCTTACGCGGGTAAATTTGTGGTTGTAGTTGATGAAGATATAGACGCGTCCAATCTTGAAGATGTAATGTGGGCGCTGTGTTTCCGGGCAGATCCAGCTACTGATATAGATATAATTCAAAGGGGCTGGTCTACCGGTCTCGACCCCTCAATACATCCGGATCGAAAGGCAATTGGCGACACTACAAATAGCNGTGCTATAATAAATGCTTGCAAACCTTTCCATTGGAAAGACCGGTATCCTAAGGTTAATATGCCTGATCCGGAAACTTATGCACGAGCTGTTCAAAAGTGGGGGTGGCTGCTGAATAGTAATGCTCCACCAGAGAAAGAAAACTTCGGTTAGACATCAGGGCTTTTGATTTTGGCTTACTTTCTTGGCCTCGGATTGGGTCATAACATACGTTGAGCCGGCAATGATAGCCGCTCCGACCCAGACCCATAAATCGGTAGATTGATCAAATATGAGGTAGGCAATCCCGGCTGTGATCGGTAGCCGTAAATATTCTATTGGTTCAACAATGGTGGCTTCAGTATGTACAAATGCCCTGACTAGACAGTAAGGAGCTACTGTTCCTGAGATGGCTAAAAGTAGTAATGCAGGGATATCAGTGACGCTTGGTGTTACCCATGTAAACCAGGTGGCGGGTAATCCAAGGTCCGGGTTCAATGTGCTTAGTAGCCAACCTACAAACATCGAAATGGAAGCAAAAACTGTTAGAGTGAATTGGTAATAGAATGTTGTGGTGCTCGGATGGTCCGTTTTTCCTAGGGAACGCGTGTAGATTGCTACTCCCGCATAGGAAAGTGCAGACCCAAGTACTAGAAAAGCTGCCGGGCTCATGGGAAGCGCACCCGGTCGAAGAATAACAAGCACCCCAGCGAAACCTACCAGCGTGCATGTTAAACGCATAATTCCAGGGCGCTCACGTAAAAAAATTACAGCTAAGACAACGACCATTAGCGGAACGGTGAAATGAAGTGCGACCGCTTTTGCTATTGGAAGAAATGCGAGCCCCGCAAACCAGAGCCACATCCCAATAAAGTTTGCCAGGTTTCTTTGTATATGAAATCCAAGGCGATTGGTTTTCCAAAATTGGAAACCGCGCCACGAAATAATGGTAAGAATGATTAAAAGGCCGATTAAATTTCTAAAGAATACTAGCTCAATTGCGGGTATATGATCGAGTAATCGAACTGCAATCGGCACAAAAGAGTGTGCAGTCGCGGCCGCAATGCCCCACATGGATCCGATCAAGACTTGATTACCAGATTTGCCTTGCGGGTTATTTGGATTCATTGATAAACGCTTTTGGAATCGATTATTTGGGAAATGATTACTGCTATTGGCAATAAACTACAAAAACGTATGAGACAGACCATGATTAAGTCATTCGAGTTGAGGGTTACTATTTTTTAATTTACCAAAATTTCATACGACGGCGTTTTATCAAATCACTCATTAATAAGCCATAAGAAGAGGATTAATAGCGGTTAAGACGATAGCGCAAAAAATACCACCCACAAAAACATAAATAAAATTGTTCCAAGTAATTAATCTGGTCATTGGAACTTCAAACATTGATGCTCCAGTAACGATTGAAAGGCTGCTGATTGATACTGCAGTGCAAAGGCCCCAGCCTACAAGGATAGCTTGCATAATGATTAAATCAGCTAGCCCGGTGGGTATACTAGTGAAAATTACCAATAGGATAGTACCTGAAACAATAGAATGAACAGCCATCAAACCAGCAGCTATCATTGCCAAGATCAACAAAAATATAATGGCGATCGATGATAGTTGCATACCCTGTAACCAATTGAGCAGACCCATGTCGGGTAGGGCCTTTTCGAATACGCTACCAAGAATGGTAGCAAAAACCAGTATAGCAGTCTCAGGTCCAATACGAGGCAA
>PBWY01000027.1 GCA_002727395.1 Rhodospirillales bacterium
GACTTTAACTGGATCTATAACACCTGATTTAACCAAGTCTTCATATTTTCCAGTCTGAGCGTTAAAACCTAGGGAAGCACCCTTGGATTCGAGTAACTTACCCGCAACAACCGCGCCTGACTCACCCGCGTTCTCGGCAATTTGACGCACCGGTGTCTGAATTGCCTTGCCAACAATATCAATGCCAACGCGCTGATCGTCATTTGCTGGGCTAACTTTCTTAAGCGCTTTAGTTGCATAAATTAGTGCCGTTCCACCACCAGCAACAATACCTTCTTCAACTGCTGCTCTGGTAGCATTCATTGCATCTTCAACGCGATCCCTTTTTTCTTTAACTTCTACTTCGGTTGCGCCGCCAACTTTAATCACAGCCACACCACCCGCAAGTTTAGCCAAACGCTCTTGTAGCTTTTCGCGATCATAATCAGAAGATGTTTCCTCAATCTGGGCACGAATTTGATTACAACGTCCCTGGATCTCTCCTTTTTTTCCTGCCCCTTCCACTATAGTGGTTTCTTCTTTAGTAAGAGAAACTTTTTTAGCAGAACCGAGCATATCCATGGTAACGTTCTCAAGCTTAATACCAAGATCTTCAGAAATGACCTGCCCACCGGTGAGAATAGCTATATCCTCAAGCATGGCTTTTCTACGATCACCAAATCCTGGAGCCTTTACAGCAGCAACTTTTAATCCACCACGTAACTTATTAACCACTAATGTGGCCAAGGCTTCGCCCTCCACATCTTCGGCTACAATTATAAGAGGTCGTGTCGACTGAACAATCGATTCTAAAAGCGGCAGTAAAGGTTGTAAACTTGACAGTTTAGCCTCGTGTAGAAGAATTAGAGGATCTTCCATGTCACAAACCATTTTTTCAGCGTTTGTAACAAAGTATGGCGAAAGATAACCACGATCAAACTGCATACCTTCAACAACTTCAAGTTCCGTAGTTAATCCTTTGGCTTCTTCTACCGTAATGACGCCTTCCTTGCCCACTTTTTGCATCGCTGCTGAAATCATCTCACCAACTTCGGCATCACCATTTGCTGAAATTGTACCTACCTGTGCAATTTCCGCCTCATCCTTTACTCTTTTAGAACGCGCCTTCAAGTCAGCAACCACTGCTTCGACCGCTGCATCAATGCCACGTTTAAGGTCCATAGGGTTCATACCCGCAGCAACTGCCTTGCAGCCTTCGCGAACAATAGCACCGGCTAAAACCGTAGCTGTTGTGGTGCCATCACCTGCTTCATCATTAGTTTTTGAAGCAACTTCACGCACCATTTGGGCGCCCATATTCTCAAATTTATCTGAAAGCTCGATTTCCTTTGCAACCGTAACACCATCTTTAGTTATTCTTGGTGCTCCAAAGGCTTTATCGAGAACGACGTTTCGCCCTTTCGGGCCAAGAGTTACCTTCACCGCATCGGCGAGAGTATCTACACCGGCCAGCATTTTATCTCTAGCCGCGGTATCAAATTTTACTTCTTTAGCTGCCATCGGTTCGTTCTCCTTACTCGATGATGCCCATAATGTCGGATTCCTTCATTATCAGGTAATCCTTGCCGTCCACCTTTATTTCGGTGCCGGACCACTTGCCGTAAAGGACACGATCGCCCTTTTTAACGTCAAGTGCACTGATTTTTCCGTCATCACCACGAACACCTGGTCCAGTAGAAATGACTTTCCCTTCCTGCGGCTTTTCCTGAGCCGTATCTGGGAGAATTACGCCGCCTGCTGTCTTAGCTTCAGCTTCGAGAGCCTCCACCACGACACGGTCATGCAATGGCCTAAATTTCATTTGCGCACTCCAATTAACATTTGATATTAAAGGGGATATTATATTTTGTTAGCACTCTCCCCCAAAGAGTGCTCGTTATATAGGTATGACCAAAAGGGCTGTCAAGAATTTCAAACTAAAAAATTAAATTTTTTTCGGTAAAATATAAAACATTCAATTTTTGAGAGAATTTTCTTGCTCTGATCAGAAGTAGTAATATTTAGTAAAGTATCAATGTTGAGTCAAAAATATACATCAACTTTCATGGCAAATAACCATTTTGTACAAAAACACTCAAAGCTTGTTGGGTTCTGGCTGATGAGTTGCTGTCTAATGGTGGGATTCATGATTCTCCTCGGAGGCGCAACCAGATTAACAGAAAGTGGTTTATCAATTGTTGATTGGAAACCTTTTACTGGCCTTCTTCCGCCCACTAATCAAAATGATTGGAATGCTCTATTTTCTGCCTATAGAACCAGTCCCGAATTTTTAAAAATTAATTTTTGGATGAATGTTGAAGATTTTAAATCTATTTATTGGCTTGAATATTTACATCGTCTTTGGGGTAGGCTCATTGGTGTAGTTTTCTTACTTCCATTTATCTATTTTTTGATACGCAGAAAAATTGGAATAAACCTTTCGTGGAAGTTAGGCGGTATATTTTTATTGATCTGCCTTCAGGGTTTACTCGGTTGGTATATGGTCAAAAGTGGATTAATTGACGAGCCTTATGTAAGCCAATACCGATTAGCAGCTCACCTTGGTCTCGCTTTTATTATTTTTGGCTTATTGTTCTGGTATTCCTTAAAATGCTTGGGCCAAAAGCGACATAGGTTCAAGGAGAGATGGTTGCATGTTAGCGCTTTCACAATTCTCTCTTGCATCTTTATTACGATCATTTGGGGAGCATTTGTAGCTGGCTTAGACGCGGGTCTAACTTATAATACCTTTCCATTTATGGACGGCAATATAGTTCCTAAAGACCTTTTAAATTTATCACCTTGGTGGATTAATTTTTTTGAAAATACTGCTGCGGTACAATTTACTCACCGCTACACCGCCGTTGGAACGGTTATATTTACGATTCTATTTTTCATATTCTCACTAAGAACATCCATAAACACTGCAACCTCACGTTCGATCAAAATTCTTGTAATTTTAGCAGTTGGTCAAATGGCATTAGGCGTTGGGACTTTATTATTTGAAGTGGCAATGCCGCTTGGTTTATTTCATCAGTTTGGTGCACTTGCACTTTTTACATCATCAATTTGGGTCCTTTACCACCTGCGATAATAAAACATTATATAAGTTACACGTTCCCATTGTATTAGGTTTGCAACAACCTATCCTCTTGACGAAGTTAAAATACAAATGTAGTAACGCGATCTGTGGTGATTTGAGCCCGACTGGCTTGCGGCCACTTAAAAAAAATCGCTAAAAGGTCGGCGTCTATCAATGCCCTGGCCTTGTTGGTCGGGGTTTTTTTATTCGATGCTTTGACTGCTGAAATAAAATGGATAGAGCGGGAGGAAATAAATATGACAAATAAATTAAACGAGCAAAATTGGCGACCCAAAACCCAAATGGTGCGTGGCGGCACTCAACGCTCAATGTTTGATGAAACTAGTGAAGCAATATTCATGACTTCAGGTTTTATCTATAATAGAGCGGAAGATGCAGAAGCTGCATTTAAAAACGAAGTAGATCGCTTCATATATTCGCGATACGGGAATCCCACAAATGAAATGTTTCAGGACCGCCTTAGCCTATTGGAGGGTGCCGAGGCATGTCGAGCTACAGCAAGCGGTATGGCCGCAGTATTTGCCTCCTTAGCTTGTCAAGTTAACGCCGGAGATCGCGTTGTGGGGTCTAGAGCCTTATTTGGCTCTTGCCAATTCATCCTAACGGAAATTCTTCCACGTTTTGGTGTTGAGGTTGAGATCGTTGATGGTGCAAGTATCGATCAGTGGTCAAAGGCTCTAAGTAAACCAACGAAAGCCGTCTTTTTTGAAACTCCATCCAATCCTGGTCTCGAAATTATAGACATAGCCGCAGTTTGCAAAATAGCACACGAGGCAGGCGCCCTAGTCATAGTGGATAATGTTTTTGCTACACCTGTTTTACAACACCCATTGAAATTGGGAGCAGATATCGTTGTATATTCAACGACCAAACACATTGACGGACAGGGTCGTACTATGGGCGGTGCCATTCTTGGGTCAAAAGAATGGATAAATAATGTGTTAAGTCCCTTCTACCGGCATACTGGGCCTTCGATGAGTCCATTTAATGGATGGCTGCTTTTAAAAGGTTTGGAAACACTTGAAATGCGGGTAAAAACGCACTGCCAGAATGCGTTAGATATCGCCGAGTTTTTGGTCAAACACAAAACACCTACAAAAGTTCTTTATCCCGGACTAAACTCTCACCCTCAGTATGATTTAGCGACAGCACAGATGTCTGATTTCGGAACGGTGGTGTGTATAGATTTAGACGGACAAAAGAGTAATGCTTTTCGTTTTATGAATGCTTTACAATTAATAGATATTTCCAACAACCTTGGTGATTCAAAAAGCCTTACTACCCACCCTGCTACGACAACACACCAGAGAATATCTGAAGATGAAAGATCTAAATTAGGGATAACCGATGGTTTTGTGCGTCTTTCGATTGGGTTAGAGGATGTAGAGGACTTAAAAGAAGATATCGCCCAAGCTCTGGAAAAAGTATAACCGAACACTTAAATTAAAACTATTTTTTTTAAACAAACGAGCTTAAGAGCGTCATAGGAAGTAAAATGTATGAAGCAATAACGAGGAGTATTAGTGTCTCTGTCGAACCAATTTTTTTAGAAGACCAGTCCTCGCCAGACGAGGATCATTATGTCTGGGCTTACCAGGTTAAAATAAAAAATAAGGGTTTGGAGCCCGTTCAGCTTTTAAACCGACATTGGCGTATAACGGATGCCCGTGGCCAGTTACAGGAGGTTAAAGGTGAAGGGGTTGTTGGCGAACAGCCAATGTTAAAACCCGGGGAAGCATTTGAGTATACAAGTGGTACACCGCTTGCTACCCCATCCGGAATTATGTTTGGTTCCTATGAAATGGCAACTAAAACCGGCGAAAGATTCGATATAGAAATACCAGCTTTTTCCCTTGATAGTCCCTATCAAGCCAGACAGCTAAACTAATTGAATGCCAATTTTTTGCCAATGGGATAAAAAAAATTAATGGCAGGAGGTTATCAGTTATGGATCAATTAAAACGCGTTATTGTTAGTAGCCCTAACGAGGTTACAGATCAACCCACTAAAGAGGATGCTGAAGAAGCGGTTCGCACGCTCCTGCTATGGGCTGGTGACGATCCTGACCGTGAAGGTCTTTTGGATACTCCGACGAGAGTTGTGAATGCTTACGGAGAGTTCTTTAGTGGCTACGAGACAGACCCCACTGAAATGTTGTCGCGTACCTTTGAAGAAGTCAGTGGTTACAATGATATTGTTCTATTGCGTGATATAACTTTTCAGTCCCATTGCGAGCATCATATGGTACCTATTGTAGGGACTGCGGATGTGGCATACCTGCCCGCTAGAAAAGTTGTAGGTATTAGTAAATTAGCTCGCGTCGTGGATGCTTATGCTCGACGGTTGCAAACCCAGGAAACCATGACCGCTCAAATTGCCGAGTGCATTGAAAAGTCCCTTAAACCTAGGGGTGTAGCTGTTATCATCAAAGCTCAACACCAGTGCATGACAACGCGTGGTGTTAAAAAACCAAACGTCGAAATGATTACCAGAACTTTCACAGGGTCGTTTTATGATGATGTCAATATGGAACGCCGCCTTATGGAACTCATTAATTCGTAGGTAAAGCGTAAACTAAATAGCCTAAAATAATTTCTGGCCATGCCTGACATTGTATCAGATAAATCTGTGTTATTGTGTTATAGACCATTTAGTTTAGGTTTTAGGTAATGCTTACCTACAGAGAAACAGCACGATGATTGACCTCAGACCAGCCTTGTTTGTTATTGGTATCTTATTAACAACCATTGCAGTAGCAATGCTGGCGCCCTTTACCATAGACCTTATAAATGGACATCAAGATTGGAAAATTTTTGCTGCGGCTGGAACTCTAACTCTATTTGTTGGTGGTGTTTTAGTCCTTACTAACCAAGCTCCAATCCGAAAACTCTCAATACAACAAGCCTTTATTTTAACAGCTGCTAGCTGGCTATCAATCACCATGTTTGCTGCTCTGCCATTTGTTTTTTCCGAAGTCAAACTCAGTTATACGGATGCATTTTTTGAGGCGATGTCAGGAATAACAACTACTGGTTCCACAGTGATGACAGGCCTCGATAGCGCGCCCAAAGGAATTCTTTTGTGGAGGGCCTTACTCCAATGGTTAGGAGGTATTGGCATAATTGTAATGGCCATAGCAGTGCTGCCAATGTTACGTGTGGGGGGAATGCAATTATTTAAGGTCGAAGCTTTTGAAACACAAGAAAAAGCTCTTCCACGGGCAGGCCAAATAGCTGCCTGGATTACATTTTTATATATCGGCTTAACGATCATATGGGCTGTTGGTTTATGGATTTTGGATATGGATCGCTTTCCCGCCGTCATCCATGCCATGACTACTATTGCAACCGGAGGCTATTCTACCTCTGACCAATCCATTGCAATATTTAAAAATACCTCTGTCGAAATTTTCATTACTGTTGGCATGCTTGTCGGCGCCATGCCATTTTTACTTTATCTGCGCATGATACGCGAGGGATCATTTGCTCTGACACGTGACCCACAGGTCCGCTGTTTTCTTCTAATAGCTTTTTTTGCTTCAACTGCTGTAATTTTTTGGCTTTGGGCGACAAATAATTTTTCTTTCGACCAGGCAACCGTTACTGGGATTTTTAATACGGTCTCAATAATGACTGGAACAGGTTACACCTCAGCAAATTATCAAAACTGGGGAGCCTTTCCAGTTGTAATATTATTTTTACTTATGTTTGTTGGCGGTTGTGCAGGTTCAACCGCATGTGGCATCAAAATCTTTCGCTTTCAGGTCTTATTTTCAACAATTCATTCCCAATTCCAAAAATTACTACAACCTCATGGAGTTTTTGTACCACATTATAACCACCGACCTATTGCTGAAGATGTTATCCACTCCGTGATGAATTTCTTTTGCCTTTTTATAGCAACCTTTGCTGCTTTAGCCCTTGTTTTAGGTGCAATAGGCTTAGATTATGTTACCGCGATTACGGGAGCGGCGACAGCGATTTGTAATGTGGGGCCAGCCATGGGCCCAATTATTGGACCCTCTGGAAACTTTGCCTCCTTGCCTGACGCCGCGAAATGGAGCTTGTCAGCCGGCATGATTCTCGGACGCCTTGAGTTATTTACTATCCTAATCCTATTTTTACCTTCTTTCTGGAAACGCTAAATTAACCAGGGCTTAAAGAATTTTCGAATTTGGTTTTCTAGAGAACGATTTAGATCTTTCATCATTGCCTCTAGCATAGTAAACCAAATTAATTCTCGTTTCGCTAATGTTAACCCTTCCGCTACTGTTTGAGAATTTTTAGCTTCTGAAAAAACTGTTCCTTTAAGAACTCCCAGTGAGTCAAATATTTCAATTTTAGCAGATAACACAGCGTCATATCGCTCGGTTTGCTCCCTTGTAAAAATACCTCGGATTCCCTCTCTTCCCTTTAAAGGAACTTCGACTACACTAGCATTTAGAACTGTTGCTCGAATAAAATCCGAACCACCTACAGCGGACAACCTATCATTAAACCAATTTCTTAGAGCAATAGAAGGTAAAATTGGAAATTCTGATTCTACATTAGGTTTTTTAAATTTTGACTGGTATTTATTGACTACTGCAACCTTTGACACAGAAAGTGAAATTGTTGGGAGATGTGTGTATCTTAGATCAGGAAAATTCTTCTTAGTCTTAATCGTATCACAGCCAAGAAGGGATATTAATAATAGGACTGCTAAATAATATTTTGGGATACAATTCATAAAGCTACCCTTACTAATATAAAAGCTATGTCAATTTAATAAGAACTAGACTTTTTAAAAAGGGCAGCAATATGGTCGTCACTAAATCTATAATCGACATTACAAAATTCACAATTTACGCGAACCTCCCCATTAATCTTCATAGTTTCAACTTCCTCACGCGGAAAAGATGCTAGTACATTCTTAATTTTGTCTATGGATCACCGGCATTTCATAAATAAAGAGGAAAAATTGAAAACTCTAACACCATCTTCTGAAAATAATCGGTAGAGTAAAAGATGTGGATGCAAATCCGAATCCAAAAGTTCTTCATTAGTACAGCTACCAAGAAAGATAATTGCTCTCCGCCAACAATCTTCCGATTCTAGTTCCCTCTGCTCTCCTGACATTCTCTGCAACCCAGTTGGGGCCAATTTTTGTAGCATCAGTCCACCACCACGCCAATTGGAGCCATCTTTCCCTTGGGTTTTTGAGACCGCTACTTTAAGCATCGCATCAATTTGTGCTGATTGACTGAGATATTTCTGAGCACACTCACTTAGCGTTGCCCCTTCCAATTCAATTACACCCTGATAGGGGTCGCTTCCTTGGCCCTGATCAACGGTCAAAACAAAATACCCATTGCCCAAAAATCTAGGAACACTATTTTGGGGCCCTATCGATAATTTTTTACTTAATTCCTCTAACTTTTCTAAGTCAAATTTTGCTAAACCACGCATCGCTCCTTCATTGGTTACATCTACCATTAGCATTTTAATTGCCCCGTCACCCTTTATTTGAATGGATAAGACGCCTTTGAACTTCAATACTCCAGCCATAAGCCCAGCAATAACTTGAATTTCACCGAGAAGAACCGCTACTTCATGCGGATAATCCCTCGTTTTAAGAATTTTATTGATGGTATCACCTAATCGAACCAATCGGCCCTGCGCTACTTTATTCTCCAGTTGGAACCTTTGTACATAATCATCCGTTGTAGGGTTATGACTCAACTCAAACACCAAACGAGAATAGCTTTTTGGGCGTGTAAACGATTTTCCGCTTCATCCCAGACAACAGATTGAGAACCATCTATAACACCGCCAGTAACTTCTTCACCGCGGTGGGCCGGCAAACAATGCATAAAAATTGCATCCGCATTAGCATTAGCTATTAACTTATCAGTTACTCGATATGGCTCCAACAGCTTCTTTTTTTTCTGGTTTTTCGTACTACCCATAGAAAACCAAGTATCGGTTACAACGCAATCAGCATCACTCACCGCCTCTACTGGATCCTCGGTCTCTATAATAGCATCTCCGTATTCAGATAAATTTTCAATTTCCGACCGCGGAACAGAAAGACTAGAAGGACAGGCTAACGTTAACTTAAAATTAAATTTTACGGCAGCGTGTATCTATGTAACCGCCATATTATTACCATCACCAACCCAAGCAATTGAACATCCTTTTATGTTTCCCTTATGTTCTTCAAATGTCATCACATCGGCCATGAGCTGGCAGGGGTGTGAGCGATCCGTAAGAGCGTTTATAACCGGAACTTGAGCGTTATTCGCCAATTCTGTAACTTTCTCATGATCACTTGTTCGTAACATAATGGCATCGACGTAACGGCTTAGTACACGCGCAGTATCGGTAATTGTTTCGCCTCTACCAATTTGCATTTCATCATGACTTAACACAACCGTCGACCCCCCGAGTTGTTTCATAGCAACTTCAAAGGACACACGAGTTCGTGTGGATGGCTTTTCAAAAATCATAGCCAAAGTCTTGCCTTTCAAAAACCGAAATTCCTCGCTCTGATTTTTGAAATTCCGACCTTGTTCTATAATTTTTCTCAATTCTTTAGCATCAATTTGATCAAGGTCTAAAAAATGTTTCACATTCATTCTGACAAGATCCTTTCACAGGCACGTGTCATCATCTTGATACATTCGTTGATATGATTTTCATTAATTATCAAGGGTGGCAATAGTCTCATGACGTTGTCACCTGCTGGGACAGTTAGCAAACCTTCTTTACGACAGGCTGCAACTACATCCGCAACGGTCATAATACATTTAAGCCCAATCATCAGTCCATTACCTCTAACGGTTTCGATAAAACCAGAATATTTTTTTGAAAATTCAACCAAATGGTCAAACAACAATTTTCCACAAACTCGGATATTATCCAGAAACCCATCCTCCGCCATTATATCAATCACTTCATTCGCCACTGCCATGGAGAGAGGATTGCCGCCAAAAGTACTTCCATGTGTTCCCGGCGTAATTCCCACTGCTGCTTTCTCGGTTGCAAGACAAGCCGCAACGGGAATACCGCCCCCTAAACCTTTTGCAAGCGACATTACATCAGGCTTGACATCAAAATTTTCATAGGCAAAAAGTTTACCTGTTCGACCAACACCTGTTTGAACCTCATCAAAAAATAGCAATAAGTCGTACTCGTCACAAAGTTTACGTAAGCCCCCTAGAAATTCTTGGGTGGAGGGTCGAATCCCACCCTCACCCTGAATGGGCTCAACAATAATACCAGCCGTTTGATCTGTTATTTTATCACGCAGTGTTTGTATATTTCCAAAAGAAGCCTGGTCAAACCCATCCGGCATAGGGCCAAAACCAGATACATGTGTTTTGTTTTTTGCAGCGGCAATGGTTGATAGGGTTCGACCATGAAAACTACCGTCAAATGATATGATTCTATATCTCTCGGAGTGCCCGATATGAGAGTGATATTTTCTTATAAGTTTTATTCCTGCTTCAACAGCCTCCGCACCAGAATTACAAAAGAAAACTGTATCGGCAAAACTCGCAGCTACCAATTTTCGTGCCAGTTCCTCTTGTTCAGGTATTTTGTAAAGATTAGAAACATGCCATAGTTTATTGCTTTGATTAGCTAATGCCTTGACTAACCTTGGGTGTTTATGTCCCAACGCGTTAACAGCTATCCCAGAAGCAAAATCTAAATAACGGTCTCCATTGGTAGAAAATAGATATACTCCTTCTCCGTACTCGAAAGCGATATCTGCTCTACCATAACTAGGCATTACAACTGGGGTCACCATTATACTCCTAAAACTTTGGGACAATATTAAATTTACAAAAACNCCGGTAGGAACTATGTCGCAGTANAATCANTGTCAATAATCAACTCAGCGCCNGACNCGCACCNAACTTAACTAACTATCCNAATTAGCTCTTTAGTTTATAGCCCGTAGCTACCATTCGAAGGCATATAATCCACAGTAGGATATTTATCACTAAAAGCAACGNAATACCCAGAATTAACGNGGCATCTGATTGGCCTAAAAATCCNAAACGGAACCCATCTATCATAAAAAAAAATGGATTAAACATTACCACATCTCTCCAAAATTCGGGCAGACGTTCAATNGANTAAAACGTACCCGACAAAAATGACAGGGGTGTAATNATAAAATTACTAATNGACGCTTGATGATCAAACTTTTCNGCAACTATTCCGGTCATTAATCCAACCATNGAGAGAATNGANGCAGATGACACAAGATAAAAAATTATCACCCAAATATTATATATCTTTAATGGAACAAAGATCCATAAAGCAATGCCAACACACAANGCNACCAATATACCACGAACGATNCCCCCCAANACAAACCCAATTATAAATTCACTTGGCGACAGCGGCGGCATTAACATATCCACTATATTACCTTGAATTTTTGATATCATTACAGAACTGACTGTATTTGCGAATGCATTTTGTATTACCGCCATCATTATTAATCCAGGAGCCAAAAACTGTACAAAAGGAATACCACCAATTGATTGAACCGACCGGCCCAGAGCCAGACTAAAAATAGCTAGAAACAATAAAGTAGTAATCGTTGGAGCTAACAGGGTTTGTAGCCCCACTTTCAAAAATCTTTGGATTTCTTTCCCTATGTGGGTTCTGAGCCCAATCCAGTTTATAGGGTTTAAATTACGTGGCGATATTAATTGCATAGTTATTTTTATATAATTTTAATCACTGTCAATGAGATCAGATCCATCTGAGTCAGGGGTGGGAGCAGCAGTTGATTTTATTCGTGAAGTTTTTTCTTCCTCTTTTATTTTAGGTAAACTATTTGAACCCTCAACCTGCATAACTCGCGCAGGAGGAGCAGTACCCGACAAGTCTTCACCAAAATAAATTGTACGATGGGGAAACGGCATCTCTATACCAAGTTCGTCGAAACGCTTCTTAATCCGTCGGTTAAATTCCCGACCAACTACCCATTGTTTAGCTGGTTTTGTTGTAATCCGAGCTTTAATAACCACCGCATTATCGCCAAAACTATCAACTCCAAGAACTTCCAATGGCTCCAATATTAATTCGCTGTAATGCGCATCTTTAAGGAGCTCCTCCCCTAATTCATAGAGCACTTCAACGACATGATCCGTATTTTCCCGATAGGCAATACCTATATCGAAAATATATCGTGAAAAATCTTTTGTTAGATTTTCCAAGGTTGTTACCTCGCTGAAGGGGATGACGTGCACGGTTCCCCCTAAATCCCGAAGCTGGATAGTTCGTAATGTTAATTTTTCAACAATCCCAGAATGGCCACCCACCTTCACCAAGTGGCCGACGGATATATGATCTTCAATGAGCATAAATAGCCCGGTGATTATATCCTTAACCAGTGTTTGTGCTCCAAAACCTACAGCTAAACCAATAACGCCTGCGCCTGCCAACAGTGGACCGATATTTAATCCTAGTTCTGAAAGGGTAACTAATGTAACGAGTGTAACCAGTGCAACTAAAATAGCTGTGCGCAGCAGGGGTAATAAAGTTTTAGCACGCGCCGAAGTGTCTCCATCAATCCGAGACAAATATCGTTCGACCGTAGCACTAGTGAGTTCCCAGATTGTAACCGAAATTGCCAATAAAAGAATAACAGTAGCACAACTAGCAGTTAATTTTTGCCCAAAAGGTGTACGCAGCATGTCAAAAGCATTGAGACCCCAGGATTCAAAGATGGCAATAATTGCTATTATTCCAACAATAATTGCACAAATCTTCATAAGAATTGGTTGGTATCTGTTGGCTCGAGCTTCTAAACCAGGGTAGCGTGCTTTCACCTCTGGTTTAAGATAAAAAACCCTCCGGACTGTCCGTTTGATCCCTAACAAAAATAATTGGCCGGCTATCACGATGACAACTGTCAAGATTGTCGATTCAAGTAATTTTGCAAAACCATCTTCAACTGAAAGAGCCCAAACTAGGTACATCGCGACGACATAAATGACAGCGGGCACGTGCCAAACTTCGGCTACACGGTCCCAAAAATACCTTTTTTCTTTGGTGTTTGCATTTTCATTTTGGAATAAGTTTGTAAATAAATTCCGATTTTGCAGAATAAAGACGATTAGCACCAAAGCTACGATGAAACCGATAATTTTTAGGAAAGCGTCCACACCGTCTTGGGGTAATCCCAAAATCTGTGAAGTTTGGACAAACGCAAACCCATAAACTGTCAATTCTGAAATACGCCTTATCCAAATAAACAGATAATTTGCATCAACGTCCTTAATAGGTATCAATCGAAGAGAACCCACTGAAGGAACAAGAAGCATTCTTGCAAATGCCATAATAAGACGGACTATTACGTTTGCTATAATTAATGCTGTGATAACTTGTTTAGTAAGAATTCCTGGATCAGAAAGTACCAGTATTAAATAGCTGCCTCCTATAAAACCAAATATGGGTATCACATCTAAAGCCGTTCGACCTACAAGAGAAGAAGCCTGAACCCACCAGCCATCAATTTCCTTCGTTTCTAACTGCTTTCGAGGCTTTTCTATGAGGGTTCTGAATAATTTCTCTATTAAGAATCCGATTGTAATGGATAAAAGAACTTTCCAAATAATATTGATCCAACTAGAGCGTTTTATAGGATTTGAAATCTGTTGTTTAAACCAATTGGATATATTTGGTAGGTCTAGGATCGCCTTAGCCCCTGACACAATCTCGCTTGTAAGGGATTCGATGCGTTGTGTTAAAAAGTGAATTCCTCCAACTCCGAAACCGACTGGAGTATTACGAGTTGCTTCAACTTTGGAATTTACAGCCAATAAAGTTTCCAAGGTACTGATTAATTTTTGCCGCTCTTTATCATTTTTTAAAGTATCTACTATTGCCGTCAATCTGGCTTTTTCGGCGGTAGATAGATTTTCTTGTGCGAGGTTTGTACTGGGTTGTGCGAACGCTAGACTGCTAAGTTCCAAAGTGACAAAAACTAATACACAAAGGAAATATTTAAATTTTGAGCTTCTCATAAAACAGCCACAAATGTTCAATAGCTTAACTTTCTAAGTAATCTACATTACGCAGTATAATCTTTATATAGCAGCAACACCATTGGTTACAGAACTTATAAGATAGATGCCATACCGTTGTTGTGAACTAAACGTTCCGATAT
>PBWY01000028.1 GCA_002727395.1 Rhodospirillales bacterium
TGGGCACGGACCCCAGTCATCGCATTCCCATAATAGTCAATATAAATAATAGAGTTAAGGTCATCAGGCCAGTCAATACCCGCGAGACTTTCTAATGCCAATGTCTTCCATTCAAAACTTTTCCCGGTTGCAATCTTAGCAGCTATTGGCGCAAATAGGTCACGGCCGTGAAAACTTGTTGATAGTTTATCCGGACGCCACTTAATTTCTTTGGCGGAGACATTAAGGCCCCTTCTTAATACAATTGAAAGAACCCCATTATCTGGTCCAATAAATATTTTTCCATCAACATCAAGTACAATTGGAAGACGATCGCTTCCAACCCCTGGGTCGATAATACAAAGAAATATTGAATTTTTTGGGAAGTCCCTCTCTAGGGCTGCAAGAATGTATGCAGATTCTTTGGGCTGAAAAATTGGTGCATCGGAGAGTAGATTTATTATAATTTCGTCGGGAGCATGTTGAGCTAAAACAGAATTGAGCTGCCCGAGATATGGGCCGTCCCCTCCAAAATCTGTAAATAGTGCAATCATGTTTAGATTTTAACATCTATTTGCTTTAGATAAAATTCTAAAGATATTTTTATAGTTAAATTTGAGTTTTTTTATAAGTGACTGATTTTTGATACGAAAGATTTTGCAATAAGCTTTATTAAGAGGCTTGTTGACTTGATGAGTGCTGATGAGTAGGAAATCCGCAACCATGCGAATTATAAAACAATATTTGAACTTATCTAGCTCCTGCAGAGGAGCTGCTGTTGCCCTGGGTAATTTTGATGGTATCCACATAGGCCATCAAAAGGTTGTGAACGAAATAAAAAGAATTGCAGAAAATTTGAAAATACCATCCGCGGTTATGACGTTTGACCCACATCCTCGTCGTTTCTTTCAACCTTCGGCTCCTCCATTGGAAATGACACCTACTCATGTAAAGTCACGTCACCTAAAATCATTAGGAGTGGATATTCATTATGTTATGCCATTTGATAAAACATTCGCTTCTCTAGTAGCTCAAGAATTCGTAGAAAAGGTTCTTGTCTCTGGATTGGGTGTGAGACATGTGGCAGCTGGTTATGATTTTGTTTTTGGCAAGGGTCGGAAGGGCGACATAGAATTTCTGAAAAAAAGTGGTGAAGGTTACGGTTTTGAAGTTACTCTCGTCCCCGCTGTGAAAACAGATAATGGCAAGGTATATTCTTCGACAGTAATTCGTAAACATATTGTCGAAGGAAGGCCTCGTGAGGCGGCGGATAGTCTTGGAAGGGCATGGGAAATTGAAGGAGAAGTTGTCACAGGAGACCAAAGGGGACGGCAAATGGGTTTTCCTACTGCAAATGTCAATGCAGGAGTGTCTATAATGCCTAAACTTGGGGTCTATGCTGTTTGGGCGGGTGTACCAGAAGGAAAATTAACCAAATGGTACAAGGCTGTTGTCAATGTTGGACGCAGGCCAACATTTGACGGTGAAGGTGTTACAGTTGAGACACATTTATTTGACTATTCTGGAGATCTGTATGGCAAGGTATTAAGGATTGCTTTTATCGACTTTATTCGCCCAGAGCTAAAATTTGACGGTTTAGCTTCTATCAAAGCACAAATTCTGGATGATTGTCGTGCGGCACAAGAAATACTTGACGAAGTGCCATTCAATGATATCACCGCGTCACTGAAATGATTTTAGCAGGACATTTGGAATGAGTGTTGATTATAAATCTACAGTCTTTTTGCCAACAACCGAATTTCCAATGCGGGGTTCATTGCCCGAGCGCGAACCCAGGACGCTGGAGCACTGGCGGAAAATAGACCTCTATCGACGTCTCAGGGAAGATTCGATAGGTCGTGAAAAATTCATACTTCATGATGGCCCTCCTTATGCAAACGGAAATTTGCATATTGGTCATGCTTTAAACAAAATATTGAAGGATGTAATTAATCGTTCACAACAAATGCTCGGTAAGGATGCCAACTATGTTCCGGGTTGGGATTGTCATGGGTTGCCAATCGAATGGAAAATTGAGGAAAAATATCGTAAAGCAGGTAAAGACAAAGATGAGGTGCCGGTTGTTGACTTTCGGCGAGAATGTAGAGAATTTGCTGATCACTGGATTAACATTCAGTCCGAAGAATTCCAGAGACTAGGAGTAATTGGGGATTGGGATAGCCCCTATACGACGATGGCGTATGCCGCTGAAGGGCGGATCGTAGGAGAACTAGGAAAATTTTTGCTTAATGGAGGGCTTTTTCGCGGAGAAAAACCGGTTATGTGGTCACCGGTCGAGAAGACGGCATTAGCAGAAGCAGAAGTGGAATATCATGACCATAAATCAACTCAAATTTGGGTTAGGTTTCCAATCATTTCTACCAAAATCCAATTATTAAAGAATTGCCAAGCCGTTATATGGACTACAACTCCTTGGACTATACCTGGCAACAGGGCAATCGCCTACGGGGATGAAATTGATTATTCTGTCGTGAAGGTCAAAACTCGGGGGGAGAATAAACTTCTTAAAGAGGGTGATACATTATTGTTAGCCCAGTCTCTGGTGAAAAAGGTTATGGACTCCTGTCAAGTTAAAGATTTTGAAATAGTTGGGAGTGTCAAAGGGAGTGAGTTAAGCGGGACGCTTTGTAATCACCCTCTCAATGGTAAAGGCTATGACTTTAAGGTTCCATTTTTATCAGGAGCTCATGTTACTGAAGATGATGGAACTGGGCTCGTTCATACGGCTCCAGGGCACGGGGTCGAAGATTTTATAGTAGGCCAAGAAAATGGAATAGAAGTACCGCGAACTGTTGAAGGCAATGGATGTTATTATTCTCATGTTCCAATTTTTGCTGGTCAACACGTTTATAAGGCAGATGGGCCAGTAATGGATGCTCTTATTGAAAACGAGGCTTTGATTGCAAGTGATACTCTTGTCCATTCCTATCCTCATAGCTGGCGGTCAAAGGCGCCATTAATTTACCGGACTACTCCTCAGTGGTTTATCTCGATGGAGACAAATAATTTACGTGAGACGGCCGTTAAGGCGATTGGTGAAACAAAATTCTATCCTGCGTCTGGACAGAATCGTTTACATGGAATGATTGAGAACCGGCCGGATTGGTGTGTATCCCGTCAACGTGCTTGGGGTGTTCCTATTACTGTTTTCGTAAATAAAGAGACTGGCGAACCCCTCAGAGATAACGAAGTAATGCACCGAATTGTCCAAGCTGTAACTACTGAAGGAGCAGATTGTTGGTTTACTAGTAATGCTTCGCGCTTTCTTGGTGATAATTATGATCCAGATCAATACGAACAAGTTTTCGATATTTTAGATGTTTGGTTTGATTCCGGGTCCACTCATAATTTTGTCCTCGAAGACCGGGAGGATCTAGAATGGCCAGCAACGCTTTATCTCGAGGGCTCTGACCAGCATCGAGGTTGGTTTCATTCATCGCTTTTGGAAGCATGTGGGACTCGTGGAGCGGCACCCTATAAGGGTGTCTTGACACACGGATTTGTCCTTGCTGAGAAGGGCGTTAAAATGTCGAAATCCCAGGGCAATACTATTGCCCCCCAGGAAGTTATTAAAAATTTTGGTGCTGATATACTCAGAATATGGGTTGTGGCCTCTGATTATTCTGAAGATTTAAAAATAGGCCCGGAAATAATAAAACATCAATCGGACGCCTACCGTCGATTAAGAAATACATTCAGGTATCTTTTGGGAAACTTACATGGATTTGATAGCAAAGAGCAGGTCGATTATGATCAGATGCCGGAGTTAGAAAAATTTATATTACATCGTTTAGCCGAATTAGATGTTTTGATTCGGGACTGTTGTTCCAAGTATGATTTCCATACTATGTTTATAGCACTACATAATTTTTGCGTAGTAGAATTATCTGCATTCTATTTTGATATTCGAAAAGATACTCTCTATTGTGACTCTTTTGATAGTATAGAGCGAAGAGCTGCTCGGACGGTTTTAGATCGACTATTTGTAACTCTTACAACATGGCTTGCTCCTATTATACCCTTTACTGCTGAAGAGGCGTGGTTAACTCGATTTCCAAAAGAAGAAAAAAGTAGTAGCGTTCATCTCCAACAATTTGATGCTATTCCACCTAATTGGCGTGACGATGACTTGTCAAAAAAATGGCAATTTATTCGTAATTTGAGGAGGGTTGTAACAGGGGCTTTGGAGGTGGAAAGGGCAGAAAAACGTATAGGGTCTAGCCTTAGCGCCCAAGCAATAATTTATACTTCAAATGAATATAGAATCGCTCTTGAGGGTATTCATTTAGCAGATTTGTGTATTACTTCTGCTGCGAGATTCGCAGATGGTGAGGCGCCGTTAGAAGCTTTTTCTATTTCAGATGTACCTGATGTAAAAGTTATAATAGCTCTTGCAGAGGGTCAGAAATGTAGTCGTTGTTGGAAAGTGCTACCGGAAGTAGGCACTTTTGCAACTCATATAGATCTTTGTAAACGATGTGCGGACGTCGTGGATGGCTTATCGGCTCCCGATTAGGCAATGAAATCAAAAATTGACATCAATCCCAGGAATTTAGGAGATTTAGTTGTATTAATTACAATTTTTCTAGATCAACTGAGTAAATGGTGGGTTGTCAATCTAATGATGGTGCCTCCTAAAATCATTCAAGTTACTAGCTTCTTTGATCTTGTATTAGTTTATAATCGGGGAGTTAGCTTTGGGATATTTAATAATTCTCCGGATTGGGTGGGGGTAGTCTTGATTTGTTTTGCAATTTTGATTTCAATCGGACTGGCGTTTTGGATATGGCAGGCAGATGGAAAACTTCTATCCTGTGCTTTGGCCCTTGTTGTTGGTGGAGCTGTGGGTAATGTTTTAGATCGTATTCAGTTTGGTGCCGTTGTTGATTTTCTTGATTTTCATGTTTGGGGATGGCATTGGCCCGCATTTAACGTTGCGGACGCTGCCATAACTATAGGTGTTGTAATGTTGATTTTGGACTCTTTTAAACCTAAATCTAAAACTCTTTGAAACCAGTATTTAAACGGTAGGGAAGTTTTTTAATGAAAAAGTTGAGCTTTTTTCCGTTCGNTAGTATGTCGATTGGATTTTTCCTTATTTTAGGGTGNGAAAANGCAAAGGAGACNATTGGGTTGACCAAACAATCTCCAGATGAGTTTGCCGTGGTTACACGNGCACCATTAAGNATACCTCCTAAATTTGATCTTAGGCCTCCTAAACCTGGAGCAGANAGGCCACAGGAAACAGCNACNAGGTCGGAAGCTCGNAAAATTTTATTAAAGAATACAAGTGCTCATAGAAATTCTANAAAAAATAAGTCAGTTAACTCAGATAGGTTCTCAAATGGNGAAGCAGCCTTCTTACAAAGAGCAGGTGCTTTGAATGTTGATCCTTCGATTCGAAAAATAATAAAAAAGGAGAGTAGTGGGTTAACCGAAGTTGACGAAGGGTTGTTAGGTAAAATCATTTTCTGGCGTAAGGGGGAAAGACCCGGCAGTATTATAGATGCAAAAAAAGAAGCCCAAAGGTTACGGAAGGTCACCGCGGAAGGCCAATCAATTACGAAGGGAAAGACGCCTATTATCATCCGGAAACAAAAGGGATGGCTGGAGGGGATTTTTTGATATTTAGAGATTTTATAAATTAAAAGTAGAAATTGCTACATAGAGTTGAGTTATTTTATAAGAAGCATAAGCAAAAGAAAGAAGTTGGGAAGAATAAAATGACCCCGCGACGGTTTTTGTTGCCTGTTCTCAGCCTAATTATTTTATGTCAGTTTCTCTCATCTAATTTACTCTCCTCGAAAATTTTTCATCCTAAAAGTTTTCAGTTATCTAATGGTTTGCAGGTGGTTTTAATTACGAACAGGCGAGCACCTGTTGTTTCCCAAATGATATGGTACAAGGTTGGTGCAGCAGACGAACCGCCAGGTAAGTCAGGACTTGCTCATTTTCTGGAACATTTAATGTTTAAGGGTACACGGTCTATTTTACCGGGTGATTTTTCAAGAATCGTATCTCGAAACGGTGGACGAGATAATGCTTTTACGGGACAAGATTATACAGCTTATTTTCAAGAAGTATCGCGTAGGAAACTGGAATTAGTTATGAGTCTTGAAGCAGGTCGTATGCGAGGGCTTCTTTTAACCGATAAAGAATTTCGCGCAGAGCGTGACGTCGTTCTTGAAGAACGTAGTTCGAGGACCGATAACAAACCAGCATCGCAGTTATGGGAAGCTGCGCGGGCCGCACTATTTTTCAATCACCCCTATAGGAACCCTGTTATTGGATGGAAACACGAAATAAAAGACATAACGATCAAAGATGTCAGGGCATTTTATAATCGTTATTATATCCCTAATAACGCGATTTTAATTATCGCAGGGGATGTGACTATTCAGGAACTTAAACCACTGGCGGAAAAATATTATGGTGTTATTCCCCGTGGAGCAGATATTACTCGGAATCGAAGCAAAGAGCCCGGAATATTAGCTGAGAGAAGAGTAGAAATTTCTGACAAAAGAGTTGGCTTGCCCTCTATCACAATTACATTTCGAGCTCCATCTTATGCTTCTGCTAAGGACAATCGTGCTTATGCTTTAGAGGTTCTTGCCGAAATCCTTGGTGGCGGCGCTACCTCAAACCTTTATCGTGACCTTGTAGTTCAAGAAAAGCTAGCCTCTTCAGCTACTGCGTGGGCAAGTTGTGATGCTTTGGATTATGGAACCTTTGGAATATTTGCCGCCCCACGTTCTGGCATATCGGTCAGCGAAGTAGAGTCTAGGTTGAAAAAAATAATTCAGGATGTGATAAAATTTGGTATCTCAGAAAAAAGCTTGGTGCGCGCTGTAAATTCGATGGTTGCAAATTCCATTTATGCTAGAGACTCTTTAAATTCGGGCCCTAATATTATAGGACAAGCCTTGTCGACAGGGTTAAAAATTTCGGATGTTGAGAGTTGGCCGGATAGGATAAAGGCGATAACTATTGATCAAGTCAACAAAGTTGCAAAGGAAATTTTGCAACCGGAGAACTCCGTAACAGCGATTCTACGCAGGGACTAGTGACCGAATTATGATCTTTTCTCAATCAAAATATATAAGGGTTAGATATTTTGGCATGATATTGTGTTTCTTGTTTCTTGCCTATCCGGCCTATGGGGTCAAGGTTACAGAAGTAATAACTCAAAAAGGAATAAAGGCATGGTTGGTAGAAGATAAATCCGTTCCAATTATTTCCTTAAAATTCGCCTTTAAAACCGGCGGTACAGCATATGACCCCGTTGGCAAGGAGGGACTAGCGCAAACGATATCGGCAATGCTAGACGAGGGTGCCGGCAATTTAAATTCGCAAGAGTTTCAATTAAAGCTAAAAAAGACGACTGCTCGTCTTCAATTCTCGGCTACACTGGATAAATTTCGAGGTTCTTTAACTACTTTGAGGGTTAATAAACGAGAGTCTTTCCGATTGCTTAGTTTGGTCATAAACAAACCGCGTTTCGATTCCAAGCCCTTGAGAAGGGTTAAAAGTCAACTTATATCAAATATAAACAGAAACGCTAAAGATCCTAGTACAATTGCCTCTAAAACCTGGTATAAGGCCGTGTTTCCTAAACACCCATATGGACGAAGTAGTGACGGTAAAATAGCATCAATAAATGCTATAAATAAACAAGATCTCCAGAATTATATGGGTCGCCATATAACCCGAAATTCTTTGTTGGTTGCAGCAGCTGGCGATATTTCACCAAAGGAATTGAGTGTATACCTAGATTGGGTTTTCGGTAATCTACCGTTAAAGGGTAAACCACAAAAGGTCGTTGATGTTATTCCAAATACTATAGGCCAACTAATCGTTGTAGATTATAAAATACCACAAAGCATTGTTGTGTTCGGACATGCGGCACTTAAGAGAGACCATCCGGACTGGTATATTGCTCTGGTGATGAACCACATACTGGGTGGTGGAGGATTTTCATCAAGATTGATGTCAGAAGTAAGAGAAAAGAGAGGATTGGCATATTCCGTCTATAGCTATTTAAATCCTTTTGATCACTCTGCACTTTACATGGGAAGAGTGGCATCAGCTAATAAGCGCGTAAATCAGTCCATTAAAATCATTAGAGAGGAGTGGAAAAAAATCGCTCAGAACGGTGCAACGGATTCTGAAATCATCGCAGCAAAAACATATTTAAATGGCTCCTTTCCATTGCGTCTTACGTCAACGCGGGGAATCTCAAGTCTTCTACTTGCCATGCAGGTTAACAATCTCGGTAGACATTATTTGGAGAGGCGCGAGCAATTAATTAACACTGTCTCTAAAGAAGATATTAAACGTGTAGCAAAGAAATTCCTGAGTGAAGAGGACTTAACTTTTGTGGTGGTTGGGCAGCCAAAGGGTATTAAATTGGTTAGCCGAAGGAAAAAAATAAATTTTTAAAAATGACTAACGTACTTAAAATTTTTTGGCTAAAAAATCTATAATTTTGGTTTATTTCCGTCGTTTGGATTTCTTGCATTTTCGACCATAAACTTTCGCCAAGAGATTACGCCTGCATCACTCAGAGATAATTGTTCTCTATCAGAACGAACTTCTTCTACAATTTTTTTGTCCTGATCTGAAAAAATCCAATCATGCACCCACGAGTGCCAAAGCATCCAACTGAGCTTATCAAGAATAGTAGTAATTTTTGATTTCCGCCGGTAGGCGTTCACGGAATAAAATAATGTTCTTTTTGAATCAATAGGGGTCACCCACCTGCACATAAAATAATCGCCGGACGGTCGACCGACTAGTGTTACCGTCGGAAGTCGTGACATATGTCGGTATTTTATACCATATAGTTTTGTTGCCTGTGATGTCTGCGGATTTAGTTCTTTGCCTCGTCCAATCGGGTTTAGTTTGCGCCAAAATGCTTCTGAAGGAGGAGGAAATTTTCCTAAATTAGGATAATTCTCTTCGGAGATTCCTCCACGTGCTGTGTAACCAAGACCCTTTCCGTCTTCAAGTTTAGTCGTGGTCACTTTGCTGGCAAATGGAAAGATGGGTTGAAATATTAGTTCAGGTGAGTTGCGATGTACAAAAGGAGCATGTAAATCATAACAAAGGTTGTCATTTAAAGGCCGCCAATTACAGTTGTATGTTCTCCATGTAGCAATTGTGTGCCACTCCTGGGTGTTGGATAAACATTCGGGTAGGTCTTCCTCGAGTGGGACAGCGGGCATATCACCAATAAACAACCAAATGATTCCCAAATGCTCACGAACTGGATAAGTTTTTACCCTTGCCTCCACTGATATTTTGGTTTTGGGCCCTTCCATCAACTTTGCCACGCATTTTCCTGTTTCACCAGAATAAGTCCAACCGTGATATGGACATGTCAAGGTATCCGTGTGTGGATAAATACAACTGCCCTCTGATAATCTAGCTCCACGGTGAGCACATTGGTTATTTAATGCAAAAACCTGATTTTTGTTACGGAAAAGAACTATTTCTTCTCCGAGTATTCTGATTGCTTTTGGTCGGCGTATCTTCAAACGCCACGTAGCAAAAACAGGGTACCAATAATTTCGGAGGCCCATTTCGGGCAACCCTGTCTTCTCATAAACATTAGCTTTGGGAATTGTTGTATTCATCGATCAGTAAATAATTTTGATTTTTAGACTATTATTTCATCATAGCAGCAAATTTAAAAAATACCTTTCCGGATCAAGTTTAGACCAATGAATAGTAATATAATATACAACCAGATACGAAACTTATCTTCTGAGACCTTGTTTCGAATTATCCACCCAAACCACATACCTATTGCCGTTGGAATAAGGGCTAAAAATGATGCAATTAAAATATTTTCTTGCAGACCGCCTTCCCGAAACAGTGCGAATGTTA
Source organism: Rhodospirillales bacterium (assembly GCA_002727395.1). Taxonomy (GTDB): domain Bacteria; phylum Pseudomonadota; class Alphaproteobacteria; order MPNO01; family UBA2964; genus UBA2964. The sequence goes on from PBWY01000028.1 coordinate 9,889, forward strand.
AGATCATTCCCGTAAATAAAAATTGAATACCAACTGCTTGAACAAAAATATCCTTTTTCATTTTCAACATTTGATAATAAATTGCCACAGGTATGCCCACGGCACCCGTGGTTCCAGCCAAAAAACCAGACAACAGTCCGACAAATGGGGCGACGAATGGTATAGATTTTTCACTGATACTTAATCGAATAGTAAAAAGGTTGTTAAGAGAATAAATGCAGACAATTATACCGAGACCTATAAGTAAATATGTTGGATCTAGCCGGTATAACGCATAGGCGCCGATGAAAATTCCTATTACAGCTGCCAACAACATTCCCCAAAATTTCTTTATCAATGAAAGAAAATTTCCGCCCTGAATTGCTTGCAATAAATTGGTTGCTATGATCGGGATTACTAATAAGGGGATGGCTAATTCGAGTTCAATAACTATAGTCATTAATGCTATAGCTGTTAAAGGCAGTCCCATCCCTACGACTCCTTTAACTACGCCGCCAACAAAGAAGGCAATACCAATTGTAATAATTAGATAGGTTTCCACATTAATATCTTAAGTTAATTCTAAAAAATGTTGATAAATTGTACTACGTAGTATGTCGATGATTTTTAGGATATTTTTTAATACTCAAATTTTATCCACTAATTATTTAATTTGGTATCTTTTCATGATTCGCAAGCGTGGTTTACAGTGTATACAAAGGTTATGTCCATGACATCAATGTCTTATGATCACCAGACTTATAATTGTTTTTCCGATGCTATCGGTAATAATGGACTAACCCAAGATGTCTTTGAAAATTTACTAGAGAATACGAGGCCCGCGCTCGAAAAACTGAGGAGCCATTATGCTGATAAAAGTTTACCGATACTTCACTTGCCCGAACGCGTTGATGATCTGCAGCATTTATATCTCTTGGCAAATCAATATCGAGAAAAATTTGCACATATTGTAGTTCTAGGTATAGGAGGTTCGTCTCTAGGTGCTAAGGCAATTTGCAAATTAGCAAAAACAAATTTAGCACCGAGGCCTGAAATTCCTATGATGCATTTCTGGGATAATATTGATCCAGAGAGTATTTCGGGAATGATGCAGGCCTTACCACTTGAACACACCCTATTCCTCGTAATTTCAAAATCTGGAACAACAGCTGAAACATTAGCTAAATTTCTNGTGTGTCTTAAGGCCGTCAGTGATGTAGTCGATAAAAATTCTNTNACAGAACATTTTGTTGCTATCTGCGAACCGGGTGAAAATATTTTGCGCCGNCTTGCNGTCAAAAACCATATTTTNGTTCTTGATCATGACCCAGATATTGGNGGCCGTTATTCNGCCCTTTCATTNGTTGGNTTGCTNCCCGCTATGATNCTTGGTCTTGAAGTTGAAAAGNTCCGCGCAGGCGCNGCTNNAGTGCTTGATCCGGTTNTAAAAGGAGAGGAACCAAGNAATATTGAANCTGCAATTGGCGCGGCTATCTCNGCGGGATTGGCNGCTCAAAATATNAGNTCTACGGTGATAATGCCTTATTCNGATAGGTTGGNAGCCTTAAGTCTNTGGTATAGGCAATTATGGGCCGAAAGNTTGGGCAAAGAAGGTAAAGGTACCACTCCNATTAATGCTCTGGGTACGGTNGATCAGCATAGCCAGCTACAACTNTACCTCGATGGCCCAGTAGATAAGATGTTTACGATTATAATGCTTAAATGTGCNGGAGAAGGGCCGTGTGTTGAACCTGCTTTGGCGAATNAAGANGCGTTAGCTTTTTTGTCAGGTAAGTCNGTCGGTGATTTAATGGAAGCTCANCAAAATGGTACNACTCAAGTTCTTATNCAAAATAAAAGACCCACGCGTATTATTACGCTAGATAAACTTGATGAGACCTCAATGGGTGCATTGATGATGCATTTTATGCTTGAAACNATTATTACTGCCCATCTTTTTTCTGTGGACCCCTTTAGTCAGCCAGCTGTTGAAGAAGGTAAAAAGTTAGCGTGGCAATATTTAGCAGATCAGGAAAAATGAGATGAAGATTCGTCGCTTGCCGGACAGGACCATAAATCGGATCGCTGCCGGTGAAGTTGTTGAGCGCCCAGCTTCTGTGGTTAAAGAGCTAGTGGAAAATGCTATAGATGCTAAAGCAGAAAATATTGAAATAGCTATTAAAGGAGGCGGCAGAAGTTCTATAGTTGTTACTGACGACGGTATCGGGATAGAACGAGATGATCTTTCGGTCGCCATTGAACGCCATGCTACCTCCAAACTCTTAGACGATAATTTACTCCAAATTTCTTCACTTGGTTTTCGGGGGGAGGCGTTGCCATCAATTGCTTCCGTTTCTCATCTAAAAATTGATAGCCGAGCCCATGGTGCTGAGGAAGCTTGGTCTATTGTCGTTATAGGAGGCAAAACTGAACCGATATTTCCAAGTTCGGTTGTGGCTGGAACGCGGGTCGAAATTACCGATTTATTTTTTGCAACACCCGCTAGATTAAAATTTCTCAAAACGGATCGTACAGAAACAAATCATATACTGGATATAGTTCGTCGATTGGCGATGGCCAATCCGTTAGTTAAATTTTCCTTATCAGATGAAAAAGGAAAAAGACTGGGATTTAAAGTTGATCAAGGTGATCTAATCGATACCAGATTATCACGCCTTTCTCAGGTAATGGGTCGCGATTTTGCAGATAACGCGTTACAAATTGAATCCGAGCGAGGAGGGGTCCTTTTAAGCGGTTATGCGGGTCTTCCAACTTTGAATCAGGCTTATGCGAGGTCTCAATTTTTGTTCGTAAATGGAAGGCCTGTTCGAGATGCATTATTAACTGGTGCTGTTCGGGCAGCATATCAAGATTTACTGGCGCGTAATCGTTATCCCATGGTTGCTCTTTATTTGGAAACTTCTGCGTTATTTGTAGATGTAAATGTGCATCCAATGAAAACGGAAGTCCGCTTTAGAGACGCTGGTGTGGTCAGAGGTTTGATTATAGGGGCACTTAAACATGCGTTAGCCGATGCGGGGCACCGTGCGTCAACAACCGTGTCGACACAAACATTAGGCGCATTCAGGGCCGGCAATGGGGGTATTCAGCACCTTTCTAAACTAAATTCATCATATAAAGGTTCAGCCAATCCTATTGCGGATTATTATGCTCCAAGGCTCGACACTGATCAATTATCTGCGCCGCCGGCGGAAATGCAATCAGATGTATCACCTTGTAACGAAGGCGAGATAAAATCCAACTCTTTTCCTTTGGGGGTGGCGCGTGCGCAGCTTCACGAAACCTATATTGTAGCGCAGACTAATGATGGGATAGTGATTGTAGATCAACATGCAGCCCACGAACGATTAGTTTATGAAAAAATGAAACAATCGCTAAAGACAGGTGCAGTCGCACGACAGGTTCTTTTGATACCTGAAGTTGTAGAACTAGATGAAACACAATGTCTGAATTTAGTTCAGCGGTCTGGAGAATTTTCCGAACTCGGTTTGATCTTGGAGGCGTTTGGTCATGGAGCAGTGGTGGTTCGTGAAGTACCAGCACTTCTGGGAAATACTAATATTTCTGAATTGGTTAAGGACCTAGCTGATGATTTAGTTGAAGTTGGTGAAGGTTTCACATTGAAAGAGCGTTTAGAGAATGTCTGCAGCACAATGGCTTGTCATGGAAGTGTGCGTTCTGGTCGTAGGTTAAACCAAGCTGAAATGGATGCGATCCTTCGACAAATGGAAGATACTCCTCATTCTGGCCAATGTAATCATGGCCGACCGACATATGTTGAATTAAACCTCGCTGATATTGAACGACTCTTCGGCCGTCGGTAATATTCTGTGGTTACATCGTAAAAGCATTGGTGAGATAATGCCCAGTCAAAAGTGTCATAAAATTCAACTATCTCAGTCCACCATTGAAAATATTCTGCGAAGACGAGGGGGAAAGTTGCATGCCTATGACAATATTATCCCAAATAAAACCGCCCTTATTGTTATCGATATGCAAAATATTTGGCTTCAGGAGGGTATGGATTCTTACTCCCCCTACTGTGCAGGGGTGGCCCCAGTAATTAACAAACTTTGTAAAGCAATTAGGGCGACGGGTGGGCATGTTTATTGGCTCCGTGCGATATATGGTGATGACGCACCGAAAAATTGGTCGGCCTTTATGCAGTACCTTAATCCGAAGGATGCTGGAGGTATGCTTCGAGGGCTAACAAATGGAAATCCATTAGCAAATATTTGGCATGGAATGGACGTCCAGCCAGAAGACGTAATTATTGATAAAAATCGATTTAGTGCTTTTATACAGGGTTCATCAAACCTTGAAGAACGTCTCTCTGCTGCTGGCAAGGATACATTAATTATCACTGGAATTACGACTGATGTATGCGTTGAGTCGACAACACGCGATGCGCATATGCTGAATTTTAAGACATTGGTGGTATCTGATGCAACTGCTACTCGTTCAGACGAGGCCCACAATGCATCATTAAGCGCGATGTTTGGTCATTTTGCTGACGTTTTTAAAAGTGATGAAATAATTGAGATGTTGGGCTTTGAACTAATCTAATTTATAGTTTTGAGTAAGGTGTCTAATAATGATTCTCGAGGAATAGAATTTTAGTTTTCCCATATTTGCGCTGGTCTAAAATTGTAAAATTATTTAGTTCTGGATTTTTTTCAGTGTTACTCATTTCAAGCACAATTATAGCATTAGTCCCAATCCAACCGTTATTGGTAAATGCTTCAATAGCAGGTTGAAGTAAATTTAATCCGTACGGTGGATCTAAAAATATAAGCGAATGGGATTGGTTGGTTAGACCGGGATTTAGGCAATCAGCCAATATTGTATCGATATTTTTTTTCTCTTCAAGATACTCAATATTTTTACGACAGCACATCAAAGCGACTTTGTTGTTATCTACTGCCGTCACTCTTGCAGCGCCTCTTGAGATAGCTTCAAGTCCCATAGCGCCTGTGCCAGAAAATCCATCTAGAACCTTTGCTCTCTCAACGCAGTTACGATTGCCAAATTTTTCGCCTCCTTGGGTCAAAATATTAAATATGGCTTCACGTACTCGTTCTCTAGTTGGTCTTATATTTACACCTGGGGGTACAAATAATCTCTGTCCTCTATACTTACCACCTATAATGCGCATCAACTATTTCTCTATAAAATTTTGTGAACTTTATTTTGTGGCTTGATAACTTCTTTTGATGAATTTTTAATGTGCATTCCCATTTTTTGGAGTGAGTTTTGTGTGCTTTAGAATTGACCGTTGGCTAATTTCCTGAACCTTGTTACGGTTTAATTCACCAAGTTTGAAAGGACCAAAAGATATTCTGATAAGCCTATTCACCTTTAAGCCAAGATGATCCATTACTTTACGTATTTCTCGGTTTTTGCCTTCCTGAAGTGATATTGTTACCCATGAATTGTCTCCACGTTGTTTGTCGAGTTTTGCCTTAATTGGGCCGTATGTAATGTCATTTACGGTAATCCCTCTTTCTAATGAATTTAGACGATTTTCATCAAGAGGCCCGTATACCCGAATACGATATTGTCTTACCCAGCCTGTTGAAGGAAGCTCAATTTGGCGCGCAAGCGTTCCATCATTAGTGAGCAATAACAAGCCCTCGGAGTTTAAATCTAGCCGACCCACAAGCATAACTCGTGGTAATTTTTTGGGAAGGTTATCAAAAACTGTTGGTCGTTCTGTAGGGTCTTTATTTGTCGACAAAATACCAGCCGGTTTATGATAGCGCCACAAACGGGTCGGTTCTGGTTCCGGAATCTTTTTGCCGTCAACAATGATCAGCGATCCTTCCGATACCAATGTCGCGGGGGTCGAAATTTGTACGCCGTCGACTGTGATGCGGCCTTTTGCTATCCATCTTTCTGCTTCGCGGCGGGAGCAAATACCAACGCGAGATAGACGTTTAGAAATACGCTCTTCTTTATTGATTTTTTTGGGCATAGTCGGAGGATGCAGTTAAAAAGGCGGCGAATAATTTTTTATCACCAGAGTCAATTAAAAATTCAGGATGCCATTGAACTCCAAGGCAGAATCTTTTCCCAGGAACTTCAATTCCTTCTATTACTCCATCAGGTGCAATTGCGTTTACTATAACATTACCAGAAATAGTTTTAATGGATTGATGGTGTGCACTATTCACCGACATTGAAGGCTTTCCAACGATACGATGTAACATGGTATTATTCTGAATATTGATAGTATGACCAGCCTCGTCTCGTGGATTAGTTTGTTCATGAGTTAAGGGACTGACGATTTCATCCGGAATATGTTGAATTAGAGTTCCCCCCAATACAACGTTTAAGAGTTGTTCTCCGCCACAAATTCCTAATATTGGCATATCTTTTTTAATTGCGCCGCGGGTAATTGCAATTTCAAATTCTGTACGCTGTTCTTTTGTAATGATAGTCTGGTGTCTTTCCTTAGTACCAAATAATTCTGGATCTAAATCAAAGGCACCACCGGTAATTACAATTCCATCAATTATTTTCAGATAATTTTTGATTGTTTCTAGTTCATGGGTTAAGGGTAGTGGAAGACCTCCTGCCTGAAAAATTGTATCACAATAGTTTTTTCTGACGGCGTACCATGGAAATTTTGAATAACCACCGGAAGTTTCTGAGTCGAGTGTTATTCCTATAATTGGCCTTTTCATTTCATCACATTAGAATGGTCGGTGCTTTCGTCAAGAAAAAGGACGCCATTTAGACGTCCTTTTTATCTAATCATAGGCTTTTTTTTACTTCCTAGATTTCTTTTTATTATATCCAAGGACATCAGCAGTTCTTTTGAGAATATTTTTTGGTGTTTTCATAAGTTTAGCAATATTAGCCTCTACCCTAGATCCACTTAAGTAATCTAGATCCATTTTTCGTTTTTTTGCGTCAGATAAAAAACTCGGATCTTTCATAGTTTCGTCAAAAACCTTTCTAAGAGCTTTCAAGCGAGCAACGGGTATTCCCGGCGGAGTGCCAACTATCCTCGCCATTGCAACCGGTATAGAGAGTAATTGCGCTATAGGCTTGTAGTTTTTCGAAACAACATCGACCAACATCGGTACACCTTTTACAGCAGGGTCTGGATGAGGTTTTAGGCCGGCTTGGACGAGAGGACTAATTTTATTAGTGCCAATCCAGTTCGGTCTGATGACATTCCAGCTTTGCCAAGAACCACCGCGCGCTTGGGCTTCTCCAGATTCCATCGCATTTGTCATTTTGGCGGTGCCGCGATAGCCGGTAACAATCTTAAACTTTGTACCTATAGCAGTATTAAGAAATTTTGGGAATATATATGTTTCAGATCCTTTACCAGAAGCAGCAACGATAATTTCTTTTTTCTTTGCATCTTCAAGCGTCTTCGCGACGTTACCCATAGCAACTACCATACTATTCAATGCTGCCATGTTACCAATCCATCTCATTTTACTCATATCAAATTTGATACCACGCGGCCTAATAAGTTGGAAAAGAGGATGTGTCCAGAAAGGAGTTATTATTGTGGTTCCATCTTTAGGGGCAACGTTATAAACATAGTTAGATGCTTTAACTCCACCCGAACCAGGCATATTTACAACGATAGCGTTTGGTTTTCCTGGTAACTTAGGACCCATATGCTGAACTAAGGTTCGCATATAAAGGTCGTAGCCCCCTCCCGGGGAAGCTCCGATGTAAAAACGTACTGTCTTGCCCTCATAGAATTTCGACACCTTATCGGCCTGTACAGGCTGCATTGTTGCGGTACCAATCGTTATTACCGCCGCCGTTAAAGATATATATTTTAAAAATTTCATTTCATTCCCCTATAAGCCTAAAATTTTAATTTTTAATTTTATCGCTAGAGTTATTTTGAGTAAATCGAAAGCAGTTTTCAATTAATAAATAAAAGTTTTTCAAAGCAATAATCTATATTTCACCACTTGCATGTAGGAAGTTACAAAAGCAATAATATACTAACTGAAATAATTATCAGGAATAAATTGGCTATGGCATTCTCAAGCTGGCGAGGCATTATTGGAATTATCAAACCAACTATGAGACCGGGTGGTCTCGAAGATATGATCAGAATATTACCCGAAGGAATCGGTGTTATTCCTTTGTTTAATAATATCACTCGCGGAGATCGTGCTGAATTTAAGGAGGTAATGAGAGATTACGACGAAAAAGTAAAAATCTTGGCAGAGCAGGGGTGTGATGTTATTCATCCCGAAGGGGCTCCACCTTTTATGGTTTTAGGCAATGCAGGGGAAGCAAAAAAGATACGTGGCTGGGAACGTAAACATAAAACGCAGGTCTTTACTTCAGGTACCAATCACGTGGCAGCCTTGAGGGCGCTAAAAGTTAAACGCTTTATCGGAGCCAGTTATTTCAAAGGAGAAATTAATAAAACATTTGCAAACTATTTTAAGAAAGAAGGTTTTGATGTCCTTGGAATGGAAGGTATGGATGTCCCCTTTAACAAAGTGCAAACTTTATCCTCAGAGGAAATTTACACCTTTATCAAGAAACTCGCATTAAAACACAGGCGTGCTCAAGGCATTTATATGCTGGGTACGGGCTGGAAAGCTTTAAAAGTCATCCCAATGTTAGAGCAAGATCTTGGCATTCCCATTGTATTTCCAGTAACGGCTCGGGTTTGGGAATTTCAGAAAAGGTTATCAGTAAACGAAACACGGGAGGGCTATGGTCGCCTTCTTGAAGAAATGCCTCCTATGGTGAAAATTAATACTAGAAAATAGTTATCTAAAACTTAATCCTATTAAGATGGCAAACTCTATTTCACGCAGTAGCCAAAATTTTATGGAAATTGCACTCTCAGAGGCAGTCGCAGCTGGCAAGCGACAGGAGGTGCCGGTCGGAGCAATAATTGTAGACAGTAACACTGGTTCAATAGTTGCTGCTTCTGGTAACAGAACTGAAGAGCTAAATGATGCGACGGCACATGCAGAGATGTTAGTTTTACGAAAAGCCTCCGAGGTTTTAGGCACCCGAAGATTAATTCACTGTGATTTGTATGTGACGTTAGAGCCCTGCACAATGTGCTCCGCCGCAATTTCATTGTCGCGAATTAGGCGCTTATATTATGGTGCTGACGACCCGAAAAGTGGAGGTGTTGAGCATGGCGGAAAATTTTTTAGCCAGTCTACTTGTCATCATCGTCCTGATGTATATGGGGGTATCAACGAGGTAAGGTCGCAAAAATTGTTAAAGGAATTTTTTCATAACAAAAGATAGGATCCAATTTTTTAATTTAACAACTACTCAGGTTTCAAACGGCACTAAGTGCATGTGGTATTAAAATTGGTCCGTCATTTAGCTTTATCTCTCCGGTCTCAAGATTATAGGTTCGTTGTTTGAAGGTCCCAGCTTTTTGTGCCCTCACGATAAAGGCCATGCTATTCTCCGCGCCACCATGTTCTTGATGGATATCTCCTGGTGGGACGGAATCTACGTCCCCCGGACCAAGGCTATGGCAGCCTACCTGCTTAAGTTTTGCAGGCCCAACGTCCTTCGGTGCTTCATCGATTCTAGAATATCGGTACATGGTCTCGTGGCCCTCGATAAGACCATAGAGTGTCCAAACATCGCCGTGATCATGTACACTTGTAACGGAATTTGCCTTGCGCACTGTAGCATTAAAAACAAACCCGAAATCCGGGTCTTCGTAAAATAGCAAATTCTTAACCTTTGGTACTCCTTCAACTGTGAGGGGCCAAGTTTTAGAGCTTTTCTTTAATTCTTTATCAGCCAGCAATGGGCCCATTGCAAAACGGATTTTATCCCAAAGAATATCTGTATCAAGATTTTGGATATACAGAGCTCTTATTTGCTCAACAAACTTTAATGCGGCAGGAAGTTGTGGTTTCTCCATTATGGCCTCTTAATTTAACCCTCCCAATTATGCATCTATTTTGGCTTAATTCCTATAATTCTTTTTTGTCTAATCTTTGAGGTTGGTACATTTTAATCATCGAACCCGTATTCCTTCCAACGGGCATTAACTTTATCCATATCTTCCTTATGAGGAATGACCATTGCAGGGTACCGTTCACCATTATATTGCTCCTCAGGTTCAAAATCGAGATTGACAGTCGCATCAATAAGTACCCGACACCATTTTCCGGTACCGTAAAGCATTGGATCACGATCTTTTAAACGTGTTGAAGGGTCGAGCAATGATCCCCAAGACCCGGGAAAGAATACTATATCGCCCTCATCTGCGTTCACGCGGTACGCGTAAGCCCAGTCAATAGCGCCATAATCATGAATATCAATGTCCTGATCTACCACCCAGATATGCTTATAACGAAGATGAGAAGCATTGGATCCCCAAATTGCAGCTGCAGCCTGCTTAGCTTGTCCTCTATAGGTCTGGTTCAGCTGGATGAATAAGGTAGTGCCGTTATTTGCCGGAGCGCAATGTACGTCAGTCACACCCGGGACGCCGGCGCGCTCTAATACGTTCCAGGCCACACCTGCACGCTGTACCGAACTCATAATGCTATTTTCATTTAGCATCTTGGGTAAAGTACCTTCAAGAGTGCCTCGGAATATGGGTTGATCTCTATGTGTGATAGCCGTGACTTTAGTTACATGCTTAGGGCCTTGATCACCGCCAAAATAGCCGGTGTATTCGCCAAATGGACCCTCCATTTCAAAGGTAGCTGGATCCGAGTCAATAAATCCTTCCACCACCAATTCGGCACTTGCCGGTACCATCAGATCGCTAGTTTCGCATTTAACAAGTTCCACCGGTTTGCCACGAATTGCACCCATTACATCGTACTCTGAAACACCAGTTGGCACCGGAGCGGAGGCACAAAATGGAAGACAAGGCTCCCATCCATAAACATGGGCAACTGGCATTTTCATTCCCCTGTCAGCCCATTTTTGAAAGTGAACGCCCCAGTTTTGGGCCCGCCAAAGCAATACAGGCAAGGTATCTTTTTGGCCGATCATTCCCCTATAGATACCTAGATTATGTACACCACTATCTGGGTCCATTGTTATGGTGGCTTGGAAAGTATTTATATATCTTCCACCATCCTCGCGATGCCATTTCGGGACTGGAAAGTCATATAAATTTATATCTTCACCTGTGACGATATTCTCTTTTACCGGGCCAGTTGAAACTTCTGTGGGGGGCACTCTTTGACCGAGGTAATAGCGTGTAGCTTGAACCATGTCAGTGACAGGTGAATCTTTTGAAAGACCTAATGTCATCGCAATACGAGAAAAATTTGACATTCCGCCGGTGAAAAGTTGGCTGCAGCGAGCGTCATCACCATTGTAGCCACTTATATTTTTAAAAAGTAAGGCGGGACCATCACCTGTACCAAATGCTTTTCGGGCAACAGTTCCTAGTTCACAATCCCAATCTACCTCAGCTTCTATTTCATTCAGTTCTCCCTCGCTTTTGAGGGCATCAATCCAAGCCCGCAGGTCTCCAAATGCTCTTGGTTGTAGCCTATTGGAAACACCGCCAAAGGCATCAATATTACTATCTTTCTCGGTCATATTTTAGCTTTCCTTTTTTCCATACGGACCCGTATGGTTTTACATATTTGGACTATTGTTCTAGGTCAATCGCTGAATTAGTTTTACACAGGTTTTAATGGGTCGCCCCACTTGTCCATTCCGAGTTGTGCCCAACGATTTCGAATAGCCTCAGCGTCTTTTTCGTCGGGGTGAATAGTTGGTGGATATCGACGACCCTCTGAATCAGGCTCGTAGTCTAAGTTTATAGTGCAATCGAAAAGAACTCTATGCCATTTTCCAGTGCCAAATAGATGGACATTGGAATCTCGAGCCCGAACGCTCGGGTCAAGTCCTGCTCCCCAGTTTTCAGGATAAACCACAAGGTCACCTTCACCAGCATTGAAGCGCCATGCCATTGCCCAATCGATTGCGTCATAATCGTGCACATCAATATCGGAATCAACGACGGTGACATGTTTATACCTTACATGGGATGCTGAGTTACCCCATAATGCGGCCGCGACCTGTTTTGCCTGGCCACGATAGGTTTGTCTAATTGATACTATCGTATTAACACATGCCTGAATCGGCATACCGAAGACATCTACGACACCTGGTACCCCCGCTGATTCTAGAGCATTCCAAGCAGTTGCAGAACGCTGAATGGAACTCATGATAGGGTTTTCGCCATAGCTTCCTGGAATAGCCCCTTCGACACAACCCCTCAGAATAGGTTGATCTCGATGGGTAATACAGGTGATCTTAGCGACATGCTTGGGAGAACGATCGGGCGCGTAATAACCTGTAAATTCAGCATATGGTCCTTCCGACTCGAATGTAGACGGATCGGTTGAAATCCAACCTTCAATGACTATTTCCGCATTAGCTGGAACTTGAAGAGGTACTGTTTCACAGTCAACAAGGTCAACTGGTTCACCGCGTATTGAACCCATTATATCATATTCGGAAACTGCCCGTGGAATGGGAGCGCCTCCTGTAAACCCCATGGAAGGCTCCCAACCAATCACGAATGCAACGGGCATTTTATCACCACGTTCCATATGTTTAGCGTAATGCGTGCCCCAGCCCTGCGCTCGCCATAGAAGGACACCAATACGGTCTTTATCGAGGACCATTCCCCGGTAAATACCAATATTATGGATATCGGTATCAGGATCTTTTGTAACACACCCCGCATAAGTAAGAATATAGCGTCCCCCATCCCCGCGATTCCACTTGGGAACAGGAAATTTTAGAAGGTCTATATCATCCCCTTTCAAAATATTTTCTTTAACAGGCCCGGTTTTAACTGTCCTTGGTGTTATTTGCTCATTAAAAATAGTTCGGCAAACACGAACAAGATCTCGAACTGGCGTATCTCGGGGCATTCCAAACATCATTGCTAACCGAGAATAGCTACCTTGGCCGCCGGTAAAGACTTGCGTTGATAAGCTATCCGAGTGATTGTAGTCTTTAATATTTTTAAAGAGAAAAGCAGGACCGTGACCAGTTCCTTGGCCCATTCGGATGATATTTCCTAATTCAATATCCCAGTTAACCTCTGAATCAATTTCCGCGATTTCTCCTTCCTTAAGTAGTGCCTTTATCCATCCTCGCAAGTCACCGAATGCGATGGGATTACGTTTTATTTCCTGCTCTGTTTGTTCTGTCATTTCAGAAGTCTTTCACAATTAACTAATTTATACGATGGGGTATCTACTGATAAATGATCTGATCAACCACGTCCAGCCGAAGACGATGTTGAAGTCTCGGAAATGAACAGTTAGCGTATAGAATTATATGATAGCACTTATTAAAGAGTATAAATATGCCTAAATATCTAAGACCAGATCAAATTGAGGAGTATCATCGCGACGGTTTTGTGGGGCCGATCGATTTATTGACTTTTGAAGAGGCTTCACAAATTCGAAAGAAAGTTGAAGAAGTCGAGGCCAAGATGGTTACGCAAATTCAGCAGCGATGTAAGATTAAAGCACATCTCCCCTTTACCTTTTTATGTGATGTAATTTCACATCCAATATTACTTGATGCTGTTGAGGATATTATTGGGCCTAATATTCTTTGTTGGGGCTCTAGTTTTTTTCAAAAGGAAGCCAAGGATCCGGGGTTTGTATCATGGCATCAGGATTCTACCTACTACGGTCTTGAACCCCCAGATACGTTAACAGCTTGGCTGGCTATTTCGCAAAGTAATCTGGAAAGTGGTTGTATGAAATTTATTCCTGATTCTCACAACAAAGGTATACATCAACACGAGGAATTAAAATCAGAAGAAAATTTATTATCTCGTGGTCAAACAATACTAAATGTAGATGAAGATAAGGCACAGTCGATGATTCTCAAAGCGGGGCAGTTTTCGTTTCATAAAGAAGATTGTGTGCACGGGTCGGCGCCTAATATGTCAAATGACAGGCGGATTGGTTTATCGATACACTATGTTTCACCTTCAGTTCGTGAGACCGGGTTCCCTGGTGCTTCTGCTATGCTTCTCAGGGGCGAGGATACAGAAGGTCATTGGGATGAAGATTTGAAACCCGAAAAAGACTGGGATCCTCTTTGCCTTGCAGAGTTAGATCGTGTTGCAAAACTTTACACCCAGGCTCCCGAAGAACGGGAAGCACTCACCTGACTTCTGTGACATTACCTGAATTAAAAAAAAACCAAATTAATGGCTTAACCCTCTCCTGGCGGGAGGCAGGCCAAGGGGAGAGTTTGCTTTTACTGCATGGCATTGGGGGTAGTTCCGAAAGTTGGGATCAGCAGTTTAATTATTTTAAAAATCAATATCGTGTTATTGCCTGGGACATGCCCGGCTATGGTGGTTCCGACTTTTTAGAAAATAGTACGCCGACTTTGGATGATTACGTGCATTGTTTGGAGAGACTGATAGATTTTTTAGAAATCAAAAATGTTAATGTTCTGGGTCAATCAATTGCGGCATTGGTTGGAGCAAGATTTTGTATAAGAAATCCATCTAAAACGCTCAGCTATATTTTTGCTCATGGCTTAACAGGTTTGGGAGGGCTTGATTTGGAAGAGCGTGAAAGGCAGAAAAATGGCCGGATTGAAGTTTTTGATTCTCTAGGCCCTAAAAGATTTGCATATGAAAAAGGGCCCGCGATTATGGGAACGCAAGTCTCAGATGAAGCCCGCAACAAGTCGATCCAAATAATGGCCAAGGTAAGGCCGCGGGGTTTTAAACAAGCCGTTGAAATGTTGAGTAATGCAAACTTCTTTATTGATGCCCCGAAAATAAAGGTGCCCTCTTTAATATTGTGCGGCGCAGACGACCCAGTTTCGCCAGAAAAGTTATGTCGTTCCGTTCAGGCCGTAATAAAAAATTCGTCCTTCAGGTTAATACCCAACGTTGGCCACTATTCGGCGATTGAAAATCCGGAGTTATTCAATAATTTAATTTTAAATTTTTTAAGAGATGCCCAAGTCTAGCAATAATCTGATCAAGTCAATTAAACAAAAAAAACCGAATTAGAAATTACGATTTTAGATTGAGGGTTTGTCCCTAACTAATGATTGACCTCTGATAAAAATGTCGTTTGGCCAAGGTACAGATTTACGGGTTTGAGTATCAAGCGATACGCAAACTTGATCGTTGATCGCACAGATTTCTTCAGTGCATGAATCAGTCATAACACCCCACACGTGCAGGCTTTTTGATGTGAAATTAATCAAGCAGGTTCTAATTTGAATAAGGTCACCAGGCATTATCTCGCGTTTATATTCGAAGTTTTCTGTTACTGCTGCCATACCTCTGTTGTTTTTACGCATATAGCTGGGCGTAATACCTGCGGTGGTAAAGGTGAAATAAGCCGCTTCGTTAAATGCTCTACTATAATAGCGTACATTTGCATGCCCCATATGGTCGGTTTCCATTGGATAAAACATTCCTTGATAGGCGATATTTAATTCCTTTAAAATTTCGGACGATGACATGGCTAAATGAAAAATTGTATGAAATTGATGTCGCGACTATAGCTCTGAAGTAACTCGTGTCAATTATGTTACCATTGAAGAATAGCCAAATGAGATTTATCCTATAAGTAGCATTGTCCACAAGAAAAAGGTTTTGTAGTGATCAACCAGCTCGGGGTTTCAGCCCACACACCTTGCAATCATCCAGTTATGAGAAAAATCATTCTGGATTCTTATCCAGACGCTAAGTTAGTAGATGAAGAAAAAATCACTGATGAATACAGGTTGATAGAGTTTTTGGAGGGATGTGATGCTGCCATCGTTGGATTTGAACCCTTGACTGATAAGGTTTTGTCGGCTTTGCCAGATTTAAAAATCGTTAGCAAATTTGGCGCGGGTTGTGAGACTATCGATTTTAATGCTTTGAAATCACATGGTACTTTGTTTGGCTATACTTTTGGAGTGAATAAATTATCTGTTGCTGAGCTAACGCTCAGTTTCATGATTAATGCTCTCAGGTGGATAACACCTCTGAATCAGGCTATGCGGAGAGGCGATAGGCCGTATTATCGCAATGGCGAGCTCCTCACAGGCAGAACGGTTGGCGTTCACGGTTGTGGAAATATAGGAAAGGAAGTCATTCGTCTTCTCAAGCCTTTTAATTGTAAAATTCTTTCATGTGACGTTAGGGATTATCCGCAATTTTACTCCGAATTTGGGGTTACTCCAGTTCCGTTTGATGAGTTTCTGGATCGTTCTGAAATATTGACCTTGCATTTACCTAAAACACAGACAACTCTCGGGCTTTATAGTCGAGAGGTGTTAGAGAGAATTCGTCCCGAAGCCGTTCTAATAAATACCTGTCGAGGGGGAATTGTTGATGAAGAGGCATTGGCTGATCGTCTTGAAAATGAATTTCTTCGGGCGGCTTGTTTCGATGTTTTTGCTGTTGAGCCAGCAGAGAATGACCGCTTGTTGAATTTACCGAATTTTTTAGCAACCCCACATATCGGAGCAAGTACTGAGGAAACGAGGGTTGCAATGGCAAAGGCGGCACTTAGAGGTCTGAGTGAAAATGAATTGGTTGAACCTGAGAAATACTATGATAATTGACTAGACCACCGGTGAACGCCCGCCGTCTACATTGATAGCAGCTCCTGTAATATAACCCCCAGCTTCAGATGCCAAAAACAATGCAATACTGGAGAATTCGGTGGTTTCCCCTATACGACCAATTGGTATATCACGCGCATCAACCATACCTTGTAGAAACTCTTCATAGGGTTGATCTGTATTGGCTCTTTTGTAAAGACGTTCCCATTGCCCAGATTTAATGAAACCTACTAACAAGGCGTTAACGAGGACATTGTCGGCGGCTCCGGTATTGGCTAAAACCTTTGTAAGAGCGAGGCCTGCTGCTCGCGTTACTGCTGTTGGGGCTCCATTTGCACTCGGTGCTTTCGCACCAATATTGAGTACATTAATTATTCTTCCCCATTTCTTTTTTTTCATGGCGGGAAGGGCAAGTCTGCACAAACGAATTGCTGCAAATAGTTTAAGTTCAAAATCGTTTTGCCATTCTTCATCAGTGATCTCTAAAAATGGACCTGCCTTGCTGGTTCCTGCATTATTTATAAGGATATCAATTTGACCTAGTTCTTTCTCAGCACGCTTGAAAGCTTTTTTAGTTTCAATGGGATTTAAAAGGTCGCACGAAATCGTCATCACTTTACCAGAACCAGATGCTTGAATTTCAGATTTAGCTCTCTCTAGATTCTCTGGGTTTCTTGCTAAAATTGCTACGTCGGCACCCGCCTCAACAAATTTACAGCCCATTCCTTTTCCAAGTCCCTGGCTTCCACCAGTGATTAAGGCAACCTTTCCATCTATTCGAATTTCCAATTCAATTTCTCCCTTTTTATTGGAAAATATTGATACCTGTTTAAATAATTACCCTTCCTAAAGCGCCCGCCAACCAATGTCCCGTCTACAAAATCCATCTGGCCATTCAATAGAGTCAATACCCTCGTAGGCCTTAACTTGTGCCTCGAGAACATTTTTGCCTAAAGCCGTGATTGCCAACACTCTACCCCCTGAGGAGCATATTTCATTCTTTTCATTGAATTTTGTTCCTGCGTGAAACAAGGTTATATCTTTGTTATCTTGGAAATTCTCGATCCCCTTAATGATACTCCCTTTTTGATAGGGTCCGGGGTAACCATTAGACGCCATTACGACTGTCAATGCAGTATCGTCATACCAACGTAAATCGAAATCCTTAAGTACTCCGTCCTCCGATGCAATTAATGCAGGTAGTAGGTCTGACATTAAACGCATCATTAAGACCTGACATTCGGGATCTCCGAAACGAACATTATATTCAAGGAGTTTAGGTTTATGATTTTCAATCATCAGGCCAGCATAGAGCACTCCCTTGTACGGCCTGCCTTCTGCTTTCATTCCTAATAAAGTGGGTTTTATAATGGTCTCCATAATCGTCTTAGTCATAGACTCTGTAATAATTGGGGCAGGAGAGTAAGCTCCCATTCCACCAGTATTGGGGCCAGTATCACCATCTCCAACTCGTTTATGGTCTTGCGCTGACGCCATCGGAATTGCTGTATTTCCATCACATAAAGCAAAGAAACTTGCTTCCTCTCCCTCGAGAAATTCTTCGATCACGATTTCCGAACCCGCCGAACCAAAGGCTTGCTTTTCTAGCATATCCTCTATGGCCTGATGTGCTTGCTCAGAGGTTTCTGCAATAATCACCCCTTTACCTGCTGCAAGACCATTAGCTTTTATTACAATGGGGACCCCGTTTTTCTCAACAAAACCCTTTGCCTTGAGCGGTTCAGTAAAGCGACCAAATGAGGCTGTTGGGATTTTATGACGATAACAAAATTCTTTCATAAATGATTTTGATCCCTCCATGACCGCTGCGGCCGCACTCGGTCCAAATGATTTAATACCGTTTTCTCTTAATTTGTCAGCTAGCCCTGCTACCAAAGGTGCTTCGGGTCCAATAACAACGAAATCAATATTGTTAGTGAGGGCGAAGTGCACGAGTTCTTCGAGGTCTTCAGCAGCAATATCTACACACTCTGCTTCTTGTGAAATACCAGCATTGCCTGGCGCACAATACAGTTTTCTTACTAAGGGGGATCCAGCTATGGCCCAGCATAGGGCATGCTCCCGTCCGCCCCCACCTACAACTAATACATTCACTAATTTTTTCTCCGCTTACTTTTTTATTCAGATATCTATTAGAGTCCTAGTATGATACTACTCTATTAGCATAAAATGTGAGTCGTAATGACAACCGACGAAACTTATACTGTTATCCCCAATCAATCCGATCCTATGGGAAGTAAAGGTTTGGATCACAATCTTAATGAATTTTCGGTAGGTGAGATAGCCAAAGCGATCAAACAAACTCTTGAAGGCGCGTTTGGGAGGGTGCGTGTTAGAGGTGAAGTTTCTAGGCCAAACTATCATGGTTCGGGTCACTTATATTTTACTCTGAAAGATGAAGATGCAGTGATCGATGGTGTTTGTTGGAAAAACTCAGTTGCAAAACTTGCTCTAAAGATTGAAGAGGGAATGGATGTAATCTGTAGCGGAAGAATTTCGTCGTATTCCAGAAGTTCAAGATATCAAATCGTAATCGACTCTGTAGAGCTTGCCGGAGAGGGTGCTCTGTTGAAGCTTCTTGAGGATCGCCGCAAAAAATTAACGTTGGAGGGTATCTTTGAACCAGAAAGAAAAAAATCTTTGCCATTTTTGCCTAATGTCATAGGTGTTATCACTTCCCCTACTGGAGCGGTAATTCGGGATATTATGCACCGGCTCACTGACCGTTTTCCTCGCAGAGTAATCCTGTGGCCTGTTATTGTGCAGGGGGAGGGAGCATCGGATCAAATCGCGGCAGCTATTAAGGGTTTCAATACTTGGAAGATTGAAGGTGATATGCCGAGACCTGACTTGCTGATTGTGGCAAGAGGAGGTGGAAGCCTTGAAGATCTTTGGGCTTTTAATGAGGAGAGTGTAGTAAGAGCGGCGGCCGAAAGCCAAATTCCACTAATTTCAGCGATCGGACATGAAACGGACACAACTTTAATAGACTTTGCTTCAGACGTTCGCGCTCCAACACCAACAGCTGCAGCTGAAATGTCGGTTCCGGTGCGGGCAGAACTAGAATCACGGATCCTTCAAGTTCAACTGCGCCTAATCTCTGGATTTGAAAGGAACATCGAGGGGCTGAAATTTAAATTAGAAGCCTTGGCTAGAGGCCTTCCAAAACCCGAGTATTTTCTCGAAGAAGCATCGCAGCGTCTAGATAGAGAAACTGACCATTTCCAAGTGTCACTCATTAATCATTTTAGTAATTGTGTTCAACTTATTAACAGTCTCAACTCGCGATTGCGTCGTCCAAAAGATATAATGATGGCAGCAAGGGAGAGATTTGAAAATAACCACGAACGTCTAAACCTTGCAACTAAGATGAGGCTCGATCAAAGCATTCACCGATTGGATGGGTCTGATCTCAATAATCGATTAAGCAATAGTATAGCCAACATCATTAAGGAAAATGTGGAGCGTTTATCCTCCCAAAGTCAACTTTTGGAGAGTTTGTCTTATAGGTCGGTTTTGGGACGGGGGTTTACCTTAATTCGAGACAATATTGGCAAACCTATAATTCGGGCCCGCAACACTATTCCTGGCGCTTCGATTCAAATAGAATTTTCTGATGGTAAGAAAAATGCAGTTTTGGAAGGAGAAAGACAACTAACATCTGAGAGAATTAAAAAGGGTTCGTCCAAGAAATCCGACCCTACTCCGGAAGACTCTCAGGGTTCATTGTTATGAGAATTGCGAGCTTCTTAGCTGTATTATTTTTATTTTCTGCGGACCTTTCAGCTCTTGAATTAAAAGGCCCATTAATCCAAGGCGGCCTAATAATAG
>PBWY01000029.1 GCA_002727395.1 Rhodospirillales bacterium
AATTTTTTGCCGTCAATAATACAAGCGTCGGCCATTTGGGGGTATCCTAACATTTTAGGCTTTTTAGCCAGTTATTAGTGCATTATGGATATTACCTAAAACCATCTGAAGAAATACTAGGCCTAGAATTAATATAACTGGTGAAATATCGATGCCTCCAAAATTTGGCATGAGCCGGCGAATCGGTCTTAGGGCTGGCTCGGTAATTCTGTATAGAAAGTCGGCTATAGTATACACTAGACTATTAGACGTATTAATTATGTTAAATGCTACAAGCCAACTTAAAATTGCACCTATTATGATTATCCAAATATAAAAATCTACCGCTATGATCGCGACACGAATTAGAGGGTCGATGATGATCATAGTTTTGGATCTCCTTGTTTGGCCAATAAATTAAAAATACGGATACATAAAACAAATTCTAAACATCCAATTGCACCAATTCAAGATTAGCTTGATGACTACGCTGGCGATTTCTTGACATTGATCACTGTCTTACGTCATTTTCGAGTTAATGGCGGGGGGGTATAGCTCAGTAGGGAGAGCGTCTGGTTCGCAATCAGAAGGTCAGCGGTTCGATTCCGCTTACCTCCACCAATTTTTAGAGTAGTTCTAAAAGTTGCCAAACCCTGCTTAAATATTAAGCATAATGTTACTTCTTCAGATACTTAAGGTGTTACCGCTCGCCAAAAAATAATTTAATGAAAATAAGACAGTTCTATTGGGTTGTTTGTTTCTTAACGAAATGCTTCAATTGGACCGGTGTTTTATTCCAGGGGGACTTTTAGAATAAAACCTTTGTCTAGATTTATTTAATCAATGCTACTTTGGCATGGTTCTTGCGTTGTTTATATTTGTGGAGTGTCAGAAAGTTTGGCGCTCACTTTGGTTTTTGAAATTTTTTGTAAACGGAGGAATAAGAAAAATCATGAATATTAATAAAAAATCAAAAGGCGTTAGTCGTCGGAAATTTGTAAAAGGTACCGGTGTCGGTATGGCATCCATTTTAGCCAGTGGTATCGCGCCAATGGCGTATGCAAAAAAAATGAGAAATATTACTTTTACGCAGTCGTGGATTCCTAATGGCGGTAGTGCTTGGATTTATACGACCGCTGGAAAGGGTTTTTTCAAGAAACTTGGCCTAGATGTAAAAATAAGCCGTGGCTTTGGATCCACTGCATCTGCTCAAGCGATTGGGCAGGGAAAATTTAACTTTGGTATTTCTTCTGCGCCGACGGCGTCTCTGCAGACGGTAAGGGGAATGAAGTTGGCTTATCTCGCCTGTTGTAGCTACAGCTCAGCGATGGGTGTTGTTTTTCTCAAATCTTCCGGCATAAAAACCCCGAAGGACCTGGAGGGTAAAAAATGTGGTTCGGTTGTTAAATCAGGAGAATATCCATTTTTGCCAATCTTCGGACAAAATGCTGGGTTTGATTGGTCTAAAGTTAACGTCGTTCAGGTTGATAACAAAATCAGAACCGGCGTTATGCTTCAGAAAAAAGTGGATTTTATTTCCTGTTTTGCTTCATCAGTTGTACCCGATGTTGTTAATAAAGGGTACGACGTTGGTACCTTCCTCTATAAAGATTTCAATATGCCGTTCTATGGTTACATGTTGATTACGCAGCCTGAAATGTACGCAAAAGAAAAAGCAATGTGTGCAGATGTGACAGGAGCCATCATGGAAGGAATTAAGTACTACATGACCAACCATGACGAGGCTAAGGATATCTTTTTCAAGGCAGTGCCGGAGGCAGGTATCACCGCTTCAAAACGAAAGCAGTTTGATATTGAGATAGACCTGTATACTTATATCAATACTACAAAGGAAATGGCTACGACGGGTCTGGGTAGTGTTGATCCCGCCAAGTATCAAAAGATGGTCGACCTTGTTGTTAAAAATCTAGCTAAGCCGGGTGATCCTGCTCCTGATTTGAGCAAAATCATGCACTTGGATGAAATGGTTACCAATAAATATAAGGTGAGCGACAAAGAACTTGCGCTTATCAAGAAGTTGGGTGCACCAGGGGCTAAGGCTCTCGGTTAATCATTAGGGGGTTGTTCGCGTGTTCATATATTTATTTAGCTGCAAACTGTTGGGTCGGGTGTAGGTATGACTGAGTCTTCTGTAAAAGGTGAAACTGTTGTGCAGTCTGAAGGGTATGTTCACGCGGACGGCGTCCAAAAGATTTTTAATCCCGGCCCCAATGAAACTGTGGCTCTTGAGCAGATAGATTGTAGCGTTTCGGAAGGGGAGTTTGTTTCCTTGTTGGGGCCTAGCGGGTGTGGAAAGAGTACACTTCTCATGATGATTGCGGGCCTCGAGCATCCGACTAAGGGCAGCGTTTCAATAGGTGGTCAACCGATGACCAAGCCGCGGGAAGACATTGGGTTGATGTTCCAAGACCCCACATTGCTCCCATGGAAGACTTCACTGGAGAATGTGCTGTTTCCTGTTAAAATACTAAAACGAGATCGAAGCAAATATTTGCCCATTGCAGAGGATCTATTGCGTCGGGTCGGTCTCGATCAATTTTTGGATAAAAAACCTGCTCAGCTTTCCGGTGGGATGAGACAGCGTGTCGCAATTTNTAGGGCTCTTCTCTATGATCCGACTCTGCTTCTGATGGATGAACCCTTTAGTGCCCTTGACGCTATAACGCGTGACGAAATGAATCAGGTTCTAATGGATTTGTGGCAGGAATTCAAAAAAACCGGTCTTTTTGTTACCCACAGTATAAGAGAGGCGGTGTTTCTTTCTGACCGTGTGTTGGTTATGAGTGCGCGTCCAGGAAGAATTATTGAAAACTTGGATGTTCCGTTCGACCGACCCAGAGATTTTTCACTTGTTGAAACACCGGAGTTCAACAAAATTTGCGCTTATTTGCGTGGCAAGATTGACTCGCAGCATTANTAGTNAAAGANAATACAGTAATGAGTGCTTTGCCAAATCCCCAAAATAGAATTTTAACGGCNGTTCGTGACGGCTTTCTTCCGTTTTTGTTATTTTTTACAGTTATCGCTATTTGGGAATTTGTTGTTTGGTACACAAATTATCCAAAATCTATTCTACCAAGACCGAGCGCAATAGTTATTGCAATCTTTGATAATTGGGATCTTTTAGTTAAAAATATTATGCCAACCGCTTCGGTTGCACTTGGTGGTTTCCTGCTTGCCAGTGTTATAGGGCTTACACTGGCGCTTTTGATGACGTGGTCGACGTGGGCCAAGGAAGCTCTTTACCCCAACATCGTGGGATTTCAAATTGTCCCAAAAATAGCTTGGGCTCCGATGTTTGTTCTTTGGCTTGGTATTGAATTTGAGTCGCGATTGGGGTTTGCGGTATTTATTAGTATTTTTCCTATAATTATAAGTATGACGGCCGGTCTTAAAAATACCGATCCATCTCTTTTGAAACTATGCGAGTCCCTTACCGCTTCAAAATTGCAGACACTATTCCTGGTAAGGTTTCCCTTTGCGCTACCTTATCTGATAAGTGCCATGAAGATGAGTATTACAATGGCTATGATCGGAGTGATTGTAGGTGAGTTTATTACTTCCTCACAGGGCCTTGGGTTTTTGATTTTGGTTGCATTTGGAAAGCTGCAAACGGACTTGATGCTGGCTACAGTATTGTTTTTGTGTATTGTGGGTCTCTTTTTCTATTCTTTGATAGCTTTCGCCAGTTATCGACTACAGATTTGGTTTGGCAATAAATAAATGAAAATTATTTAAGAAAGAGATCAAAAAGAGAAATGCTAGAATCACTTTTGAATAAAGCGCGATCCAATGTTTTTGCCAACGCCCGGCAAATTATTCTTCCAATCGCATTTTTTTCTCTTGTCGTTTTTTTCTGGCAACATTTGGTTGATCAAAAGTTTGTACCGACGGTAATTCTGCCGCCGCCTGGGGATGTTGTTGACCTCTTCATTGCACAACGCAACTTTATGTGGGGCCATGCCTTGGGTACGCTTTACGAATGTTTTCTAGCATTTATTTTTTCGACAATCTTAGGGCTGTCAGTCTCCTGTCTAATAACAATTTCCTATTTCGCTCGTCGGGCAATTTTTCCTAACCTTGTGTTATTCAACCTGATACCCACTATCGCTCTCGCTCCTTTGTTTATATTATGGTTTGGCGTAGGGACCGAGGCCCGCTTGGCTTATGGGATGTGTCTTTCTTTGTTTCCAATTGTTGTTGCTTCCTCTACAGGCCTCCTTAATACAGGTGATACGTATTTAAAACTTTGCCAGTCACTCACAGCTGGTCGTTGGCAAACGTTTTTTGCTGTGCGTTTGCCCTTCGCTTTGCCGTTGATTTTTACGGGATTACGAATTGGTCTTACGTTGACGATTATCGGGGTTGTTGTTGGTGAATTTGTAACCGCTCAATCTGGCATTGGTTATTTAATAAGCTTTGCCGCTTCTGGCCTTGAAACCGCCCTAGCGTTATCAGCGATAACCTTTTTGTTAATTGTCGGTTTAATTTTATTCACCGGTCTCGTTTGTATTGAATTTATTTTTCTCCGAATCTTCTCCGGTGTCTCGGCGTCCTAAAAACGTTATAGAACTGTAAAATGGTAATTCAGACGACACAAAGTTTTGATGAGTTACACAAGTCTCCGGACATGTTTTGGATGGGTCAGAATACGAATCACTTGCCTGCGCATCCGATGGTAAAAGAAGCTCTTCTTAAAGGTATAAATGAACAGAGTTATAATCTTTACGCTCCACCCCAGGGCATGGAGAAACTTCGCGAACAAGTACTCCATGATTTATTAGGTGATAAGATCTCTAATGGCACGCAGGTGCTCATTACGGATGGTGCTGTTGAAGGCCTGTATCTTGTGTGTAAGCGGTTAAGCAATACGAACACCACTCTGATCACCAGTGATCCCACTTGGGTTTGGCCCTTAAATTTTAGCCAGAATGAAGGGGCAAAAATCGCTCAAATTCCAATATATGATGAAAATAAAAAGTATAAAATCGATGCCAAGGCACTTGATAGTCAACTATCTCAATCAGAAAAAGCCATTATTTATTTGATAGATCCGCTTAACCCGCTTGGTTCTTGCTATGGATTGGAGGAGATAACTGAAATTGCCCATACCGCCAAGAAACACGGANCCCTCATTGTGCATGATTGCACTTATCGTGATTTTGCCTTCGATCATCATTTGGTACGAGACATTTACCCTGAGAAAACCATTACGACTTATAGTTTTAGTAAATGGCTCGGCATAGCAGGTCTCAGGACCGGCGCAATAGTAGCCGATGACATGTTGTTCACACATTTAATTAAAGATCAGCCAAACATCCTCGGTTCAAATATTCTTGGACAGCTCGCTGCAATAGCAGCATTCGAGGTTAAGGGTGAATGGATGGAAGATGTTAACCGCATACAAAGGCGTAATCAGGATTCAATTCAAAAAATGCTGGGGACTTTGGGGGGGTTTGAAACGGTTGTATATCCATCCAATGGAAATTTTTTGGCGGTTGACTGCCAGGAAAGTGGGTGCTCTGCAAATACTATTGCTGATGAGCTGCTGAAAAGCGGGTTTTTTATACGAACGTCAGACTATCATAGTGAAACCTTGAAAGATTTATTTCTTAAAATTTCGACAACGGTGCCCGAAAATTGGGTCGAGCGTTTTTGTGATGAATTCCCGAGGGTTTTTGAAAAATGTGCGGGTACAATAACAAATTAATGAAATAATTATAGAATTTGAAAGCGGGGCAAATAATGGATTTAGGACTCGATAAAAAATCAGTAATCGTCAGCGCAGCTAGTAGTGGTTTAGGATATTCAATAGCGCGAATGTTTGCGTTAGAGGGGGCGATCGTAACGCTTTCGGGGCGTAATGAAGAGAAGGTCAACCGCGCTATTAATAAATTAAATGAAGAAACGCCCGGCCTTGTTGAGGGCTGTATATGTGATGTAACATCAGCTGAACAATCGACTGCTATGATTGAGATGGTTTCCGATAAACACGGTCTGGA
>PBWY01000030.1 GCA_002727395.1 Rhodospirillales bacterium
TGGCAGCATTACTGCATTGGCCGATCGATGATAAGCCTGTCTCCCGCTTAGCTAAACAAAAAGAACCTTTATAAATGTGACGTATCTAGATTTTCTGTGAAATGTTGGCAGCCTGAGGTAGGTATAGCTGTAAAATTTTTTGATAATGACCCACTTAAAATTAGATGACCATAGTGGCATAGTATTTTGCTAATTATCTGGCAGTAGTATTTTATATATTAATGGAAGGCCCTGAATTTCTGCCCTACCCCCTTTGATATCACTACCCACTCAGGCTTTAATTTGCGCAGGAGTCCCTTAAAATACCTTAGAAAAGTATCATTAAAGTATCACCAGTGAATAAGTTCCATAGATGAAGGAACCTGACTACTAAAATATATTTTTATTATATTAATGTTTTCATACACTTAGATGAAACCTAAGGCAGTACTTTATACGTTAACCTTAACTAACCCTGAAAATAGGGGTTAGTTCCTCCTGCATGGTCTGTTACATCGAGTACTTCCTTTATGGAAGGTACAACCTTTTGTATTTCAACAGCGACGCCCTCTTTAAGGGTGACATTTGCCATTCCGCAACCCTGGCATCCTCCCTCCATCCTGATATATGCGCGTGAACCATCTACGTCGATTAACGAAATATGACCACCATGCCCTGCAACAGAGGGATTAACACGAGTTTCTAGAACTTCCTGAATAGCAATAGCTTCTTCTGTATTCAGGCCTACTTTGGGAATAGCATCTCTGTAGTCTGCAATGCGCTGAACTTCCGGAATATAATGGCGTAACATATTCTCAACGCCATTTTGCAGTTGGAAGGCGCTGCCGACAAATTCTAAAAAAACAACTCCGTCACTATACCCTTTTAGTTTAATATCCCCTCCGTTCTGGGTTGCCGCTGGTTTTATTCGTGTTTCGATAAGTTCATTTAACTCAGCTACTATAGGGTCACTTTTATCGAGTTTGAGTTCTTCAATGTCCTTCGATACCTTCTCATCAACATTTGAAGTTACAGAATCACCGGACACAAAATAGTCCATAATGGCGCCTAAAATCGGAGGCTTTAATTGTACCCAATCAATATCTTCCGATTTAGTAACTAAAACATGTTCTGTATCCAATTCAACTTTCAAAACTTCTGCTACATGCAAGATTCGTGCTGCTAAAGAAGAAGGGGCAATGTTTTCAGCATTTTCAAAAACAATCTTTTCCCCTTCGTTTACTTCTCGTCCGGGTAGAAATTTTAGTACATTGGGGTTTTCTGTCTCTGCCGTCTGAATAAACATATCAAGCACTCATTTTTAATTTCGACATTTAAAAAAACTCGAATTTTATATTTTTATCTTATCTCTATATAGTACTAATTTGACAATATTTCGAAATTAATTGGATCGCCCACTTGAACTGTAAAATTAGGAAGTATCGCATCTCCTGATTTCAAGTTACTAATTTCAGCTCGTCTTTTTTGACGAGAAATACTCCGGATAGCAGCATAATAATCAATCGAATTTTCTTCCAGTTTCTTCAATTCATTTTTAACCCCAGCAAACTCGTCAACGCCTCCCACAACCATTCGGGAAGTTGCCCAAACACTATCAGTGTTTCTTAGCCAATGAGATACAGGGTCTCCCATAATTTCGATAACCTTACCTAATGCATCCCGAGGATTTGATGGTCCTAAAATTGGCAAAACCAGATAAAAACCATCTGGAACACCCCAGACCGCGAGAGTTTGGCCTGCATCTTCAGAGTGGTGTTTTATTCCCCACTTATCAGCAACATCAAAAATACCACCTACACCAATAGTCGTATTGATGACAAAACGTTTTGTCGTCATCCAGGCGCGGTCTCCTTCACCTTGAAGCAGGTCATTTGCTAGAATCAAGGGGGATTTCATATTGCCAAGAAAATTATGGACTGCTTTGCGGCCCTGACCGGGTATAACCAAGGTATAAACATCAGCCAAAGGACGTAAAACTATATCTTGAAAGAAGCCGTTAAATTTAAACATAATCCTATTAACGGGCTCTAAAGGATCATTGACCTCGTCAGTTACCTGAATATTTTGAGCGGGTTGCGCATTTACCGGCAGAACGTTTAAAAACGATAATCCAAAAATCGTGCATGTGAACGAAATTAAGATTAAGAAGTGGCGAATTCTAAAAATTAAGGTACCCATATTTAATCAACCAAATTCTACACATTTTAAACAAATAAAACTATAACCTTAACTTACAAAAGATTCTAAAAAAGCTAGAGTATTTGAGTATTAGAATCGATAATCAACTTCATAGTATAAGACCAGATCACTAATAATGAAATAGGTAAGTAATATGCCAAACGAGTCTAGAAGGTCTCTCACTTGTCTATCTGGAGGCCAAATTTTGACCTTTGATAAGGAAAACAAAACGTTTGACCAAGGTGAATTATGGATTGAAGGAAAAACAATTATAGCTGTGGGCAATGCGGGAGAATTTAATCCACCAGCTAATGTTCTGGTTCAGAAAATTGACCTCGCCGGCCGAGTTGTTATCCCTGGTTTTATAAATAGTCATACCCATTCCTACAGCTCTATCCTGAAAGGAACAGTAGAGAAAAACCCTTTAGATATATATATGTTAGCCGTTATAGCGGCAGGCTCTGCAATGAGCCCTCGTGAAACTTTCATAAGCGCCCAATTGGATGCGCTTTCCATGCTAAAAACTGGCATTACTTCTGTAATCGATCATTACTCTGAAAGACCGGCATTGACCCCTGAAGGACTTGATGCGGTTTGCTCTGCATTCACGGGAATTGGCATAAGAGCAACTATAGCGACCATGTTTTCAGATAAACCGTACATAGAAACGGTTCCGATTGATAAAAATTTAATACCACCAATGATTCTTGAACAATACGCTAGACACAAAAGACCTGACCTAGAAAATTACTTTGAGGTAATGGTATCGGCCATTAAGAAACGCTGCGACGAAGATGATCGCGTACAAATTATTCTTGGGGTTGATGGACCTCAGCGTTGTTCTGAGAAATTAATAGAAATGACTGGAGATTTTCAAAGACACCATCACCTAGGCCTGCACACCCATATGCTTGAGACGAAAACTCAAGCAGTCATGCGTAAGCACAAAAAGCAAAGTTTTATTCGCCACATGCTGGATCTCGGCATACTTAATGAACAGTCATCTCTTGTGCATTTTATTTGGGCACAAGATGACGATATAGAAGCCGCTAAAGAGGCAGGAGTTACAATCGTTCATTGTCCCCAGTCCAATACAATGCTTGGAGCCGGTGTATGCCCGGTTCTCAAGTTAAGAAAAAAAGATATACCAGTCGCATATGGCACTGATGGGTCGAATTGTGGGCCTGCCAGTTATTTAGAAACCCTCCGTATGGCAGCCCATCTGATGAGATTAACTGATCCCGACTTTGAAGAATGGCCCGATGGTAAACAGATTCTGAAAGAGGCATATCAAAATGGAGCGCGCGCACTCGGTCAGGAAAATCAATTGGGATCACTTGAAACTGGTTTGTATGCAGATTTTATAGTACTTCGTCCTGAGGGACATTGGCACAGACCGATGGGGGATCCATTTCTCCACCTGTTTTATTATGAGAATGGACAATCGACTGAAAGCGTTTGGGTAAATGGAGAGCAGGTCGTAAAGGACGGTTCTTTAACAACGATAAATGAAGAAGATTTATTATCAGAAGCAGAGGAGATTGTTGTCCGCCGCAGGGAAAAAATGCCAAAAGACACTATTGAAACAGTTGCTGCACAATACCCGTTATTTAGAGATATGATTATTAAAACATTAAAATCCAACGATCTAAATATAGAACGTCGTCTTAATCTAAACTGAAAATCTTTTTTGATCGGACGGTAGTACTTATAGCGAGCCAGAGCTTTTGTTTTTTACTAAGCGAAACTGGTTCGCTCAAACGTACCCACCCGCGTTTTACAAGTTTATCCAATATTCGGCTATAATTTTGCATCATCATTATGGCGGGGATAATTTTCTTGCGATCGCAGCAGGAAATTGCCATTTCTGCATCTATGAACCTTTGACGCGCGATAGATGCAAGTTCCGAACAAATTTTTGGGAATTTAGGGTGGTTAATAATACTCTCCGTGTCAGTGTCTGGAATTCCATACTCAGATAACATTTCTTTTGGAACGTACATACGATTTATTTTAGCATCCTCATTCAGGTCGCGCAGAATATTAGTTATTTGTAATGCTTGTCCCAATGCCACGGCTACCGGTTCCCCTAATTGTTCATCAATCTCAAAAATCTGATTTGCAAGACGTCCGACAGCACAAGCGACAAGATCACAGTATTTTTCGAGTGCTAAAATCGTGGGTACTCGCACACTCGAGCTAGCGTCAAACTCCATCCCTTCTATTACTTCTAAAAATGTCTCCTTCCTCAGTCCAAATTGTTTAATAGGAACTGACAAGGCTCTAGATACAGGAAACTTGGGGCAACCAGAGAAAAGCTTATCTATTTCGGCTCGCCAATCCGCAAGTAAACGTAACTTGTCAATATTTTCCGCTCGACTATCCGCTATATCATCAACTTCTCGACAAAATGCATAAACGGCAAAAATGGCATTACGTTTTTTTGGCGGTAAAATACGCATTGCCCAGTAGAAAGATGTCCCAGACGCTTTAACAACACTCTTAATATAATCAGTTACTTCGACAGTTTGCATTTCTTACCAAGAAAAATTCTAATAATTGAAATTCCTGCACCTATTTTAACTTTGTTTTTTACCGGTTGATAGTCTCTGTCAAAAAGACAACTAAATGTTTATGTTTTACCGAAATCATTGACGAACGGTGTTGATACGTTAAAACCAGCGCTCAAAATATTTTATGGAGTATATAATGTCTGACATAAAGGGTGAGTGGCAATTCTGGATAGATCGTGGAGGTACCTTTACCGACCTTGTGGCTCGCCGACCAGATGGATCACTTCATGCCTACAAGCTTCTCTCGGAAAACCCCGAAAGATACAAAGATGCTGCTATCCAAGGTATTCGAGACCAATTAGAACTAGATCCAAACTCACCAATTCCAGATGATGTAATCGAAGCTGTAAAGATGGGAACCACAGTCGCCACAAATGCTCTTTTGGAGCGTAAAGGGGACCGAACTCTTCTCGTGATTACCAAGGGTTTCGCTGACCAATTGCGAATTGGCTACCAAAATCGTCCTAAAATATTTGCACGAAAAATTGAACTTCCCGAACTCTTGTACGAGAACGTGGTAGAAGTAAGCGAACGTTTCAGCGCGGACGGTAGGGAGCTTGAGCCAGTTGATGTTGAAGAAACCACCATAGCTCTCAGCGAAGCATTTAATGATGGCATTAGGTCAGTGGCCATTTGTTTTATGCATGGATATCGTTATCACAAACACGAGAATATTGTTGCAAAAATTGCTCAAGATATTGGTTACACTCAAATATCAGTAAGTCATGAAGTGAGCCCACTGATGAAGTTGGTAGGGCGCGGAGATACAACTGTGGTGGATGCATACGTGTCCCCAATACTGAGACGTTATGTGGATCAGGTCGCATCTGCTCTTGGTAAAACTAAACTTATGTTCATGCAATCAAATGGTGGGTTAACCGACGCACGTTTTTTTCAAGGAAAAGACTCCATCCTTTCTGGTCCAGCCGGAGGTATTGTGGGTGCAGCAAGAACCGCAGAAATGGCCGGTTATACAAAGCTTATAGGCTTCGATATGGGCGGAACATCAACCGATGTGGCCCATTATAACGGAGAATATGAGCGAGCTTTTGAGACCCTTGTGGCGGGTGTCCGCATGCGCGCACCCATGATGCATATACATACCGTCGCGGCTGGAGGAGGATCGATACTTCATTTCGACGGTTCGCGATACCGTGTTGGGCCCGATTCGGCAGGCGCCAACCCAGGTCCAGCATGCTATAGAAGGGGCGGGCCCCTTTGCGTTACCGATGCTAACGTAATGGTGGGTAAAATAAACCCTGACCATTTTCCGCAGGTATTTGGTCAGAATGGTGATCAGCCTATGGATGCCGAAATTGTTATTAAAAAATTTAAGAAGCTATCTTCTGATATTGAAAAATTGACAGGTAACAAACGGAGCCCAGTCGAAGTAGCGAACGGTTTTCTCAAAATTGCTGTCGATAATATGGCAAATGCCATAAAACAAATATCGGTTCAACGTGGATATGATGTAACCCAATACACTTTAAATTGTTTTGGTGGT
>PBWY01000031.1 GCA_002727395.1 Rhodospirillales bacterium
CTCAAACTGGTCTTTCGAGAGAAATTCTTGAATCTTTTTTGTTAACAAGGCTTATTCCTGAATTTGATTCTTTAATTTTGGATTATACACTTATGTAAAATTTGATAGTTTTATTGCTTACTAAGCAAGGGTGCTATAACCGTAATATAAGTTAATTTTTAGAAATCTGAATGTTCAATATTTGATATGCCAAAAATATTAATTCTAAACGGACCAAACTTAAATTTTTTAGGAACTCGTGAACCTGAGATTTACGGCAAATTTTCTCTCTCCGAGGTTGAGGAGATATGTAAAGAAAAAGCAGAAACAATCGGGCTCGAATTAAATTTCAAACAAAGTAATAGCGAGGGCGAACTCATCGATTATATTCAGTTTTCGATGGACTCAACCGACGGAATTATTATCAACCCGGCTGCATACACTCATACCTCTGTCGCAATTTTAGATGCTCTCAAACAATACAAACATCCAGTAATAGAAGTACATTTATCTAATATCTATAGCCGAGAGCCGTTTAGGAACCACTCTTATGTTTCACCAATAGCCAATGGTGTAATTTGTGGTTTTGGTGCGATTGGTTACGTATTAGCCTTAGATGCAATGGACCGATTAATTTCTGATAAAGAGGACTTCTGATGTCAAAATTCGATCTGAATGAACAGATGGTCCGCAAACTCGCGGAGCTTCTTAATGAGACAAGATTAACCGAAATCGAGTATAAAGTTGGCGAACATGCGATCAGAGTATGCCGTAATGTTAATGAGATAATTACAACAAATTCTTTGGCACCTTCGGGACCATCCCAATCAACGAATACATCAGAAAATCTTTCAGATAATAGGACAGGGGCTATTACAGCACCAATGGTTGGCGTCGTTTATTTATCTCCAGAACCGGGTGCCGCACCTTTTATAAAGCCGGGAGAGACTGTTTCAGAAGGCCAAACCTTATTATTGCTTGAAGCTATGAAAACATTTAACCCTGTACGTGCAACTCATGCAGGGCGTGTAACAGAAATTTGTGTATCCGATCAAACTCCCGTGGAATTTGGTGAGGACCTCGTGATTATCGAGTGAGGACAAGAAATGTTCGATAAAATTTTAATTGCTAATCGCGGTGAAATAGCTCTGCGGGTCCATAGAGCATGCAAAGAATTAGGTATCAGAACAGTTGCCGTTCACTCAACAGCGGATTCAGACGCAATGCACGTCAGGCTTGCTGATGAGAGTGTTTGTATTGGACCTCCACCGGCAAATGAATCATATTTAAATATTCCAGCCATAATCACCGCAGCAACAGTTACAAATGCTGATGCTATCCACCCCGGTTATGGTTTTCTCTCCGAAAACGCAAATTTCGCTTCAATCGTAGAAGAGCACGATATCTGTTTTATTGGCCCGACCGCTGATCATATTGCATTAATGGGTGATAAAATCGCTTCTAAGAATAAGGTCGATGAACTCGGTATTCCGGTCGTTCCCGGTTCCGAGGGGGCTATAGAGAATATAAAGGACGCACATGCAATGGCAGAGGAGATAGGGTACCCAATCCTTATCAAGGCTTCAGCTGGCGGCGGTGGCCGAGGAATGAAGATTGTGCACAAAAAGTCCGAATTGGAGGGATCTATCAAGGAGGCAGGAACCGAAGCTTTAACCGCTTTTGGTAACGGGGCCGTATACATGGAAAAATTTCTGCAAAATCCACGCCATATTGAAATTCAGGTGATAGGTGATGGAAAAGGTACGGTAGTGCACCTGGGGGAAAGAGATTGTTCTCTGCAAAGACGACACCAAAAAATTTTAGAAGAAGCGGGTTCCCCTGCTCTCAACTCTAACGTTAGGGATAATATTGGCGAAACTACATGCAACGCCCTCTCATCCTTGCATTATCGTAACGCTGGCACAGTGGAGTTTCTCTATGAGGGTGGCGAGTTTTATTTTATCGAAATGAATACTCGTTTACAAGTTGAGCATCCCGTAACGGAAATGGTGACTGGCATAGATATTGTACGGGAACAAATTAAGATTGCTAGTGGCTCAGATATTTCTTTTTCTCAGAATGATATAACCTTTAATGGCCATGCTATTGAATGTCGCATTAACGCGGAAACACCTATTGATTTTAGACCTTCCCCCGGCAAAGTTAGTACATACCATCCACCCGGAGGAATAGGTGTTCGAGTAGATTCCGGATTATACTCTGGATACAGCGTTCTTCCACATTATGATAGCTTGATATCTAAGTTGGTTGTTCATGCAACGTCACGAAACGAATGCCTAATGAGATTAAATCGTGCTCTTGAAGAATACGTTATTAATGGCATTGAAACCACTATCCCTTTGCATCAGGAAATCATAAAAAATCGAGATTTTGTAAATGGTGACTATAATATTCATTGGCTCGAGAATTTTGTTGAAACACGGTGACCTCTCCCACTTGGTGCAATGTTAAGCCCTGATATACTTTTACGTGCTTATGCAGTTGGATTGTTTCCCATGGCTGAACATCATGACGAATCAGCTCTTTATTGGATCGACCCAGAAAAACGCGGAATACTGCCGATTGAACGTTTCCGCATTCCTCGGCGTCTCAGAAAAACTGTTCGCCAGAACCGTTTTCAAATTCAATGTGATACAGCTTTTGAGGATGTAATTCGTCTATGCGCAGAACCAACGGCGGAAAGAAAAGATACGTGGATAAATCAAGAAATTATACAACTCTATATAAACCTTTTTGAAATTGGCCGTGCCCACAGCGTAGAGGATTGGTTAAATGGTAAATTAGTCGGTGGTTTGTATGGGGTTGCTTTAGGTGGTGCTTTTTTCGGTGAAAGCATGTTTAGTCGAGCTGACGATGCTAGTAAAGTCGCCCTGGTTCACTTGGTTGCTCGCCTAAAATCAGGTGGCTTTACTTTGCTAGATACACAGTTTGTTACTAATCACCTCAATCAATTTGGCGCTGCAGAAATTCACCGTAGCGGCTATAAGCACCTACTATCATCAGCTCTCGACAAAAGTGCTTTGTTTAAAAAGGAAATTGATCATCGAGAAATTTTAGACTTTATACAGTCAACAACCCAAATGTCATAAATCGCATGCTCCATCGATGATAGTGATGGACTCGATGCAAACATCCAACCAGAGAATATGGGAGTGCGGGCCTGCCCCGAATGTTCATCAAAAACTTCTAGGAAAGCCGAGCTTTCTGGAAATTCTTCTGGTGGTCTTTTTATACAGGCTCGCACGCACAACCGAAGACTACCAAAAGCAACAAATTGATTTATAGGGGCTTGAATGTTTTTTATTCTTGCAGTGACTTTATCCAACCCTTGCAGCAGTGCTCCGGCAGAGGCCTTTCCTGCTGTTTGGTTGTTAAATAATAAAATAATTAGACTTGTTGAAAAAATTTTTAAAGTGTTACTTAATTTCATTAGTTTGACTAACGTCTAACGGCAGAAAATCTTAGTCGTACATAATCCGCAACCCATCCTTTAATAGGATCAAAAAGATCGGGCCTTAAATTATCTGTCACTTCTTTTTTAAATTCTGCCCTATCATCTTCAGGTAACACTAACAAAAAGCATTCTGCGAAGGTGTCCATCCAATCAGAAAAGTGACCCGGGAGCGGAGTGGGACGAGAAAATAAGTTTATATATTTAACATAAAATCCTTGGTTTTCTAAATGTGTTTTATATTCTTTTTGACTTGGGAAGTACCAGGGAAATTCGATATGATTTTCCAGACCACGGCGACGGAGGGAGGCATAAATTTCTGAGGTGATTTTTTCTATATTTCCAATTCCACCCATCTCTCCAATTAGTCTTCCACTAGGCTTTAATGCATGCCGAATCCCAGAAAGTACATCGATGGGTGCCGTCATCCAATGCAATGCGGCATTTGTCAAAATTGCGTCGAAAACGGGCCGAAAAGCCAACTTGTGACCATCCATCACAATTGCTGTTATCCCTAGATTTTTTGTAGCAAGAATCTGATCTTCACTAGCATCAACCCCGATGACATTTGCACCTTTTTGACTAATTAATTTTGTGAGGGCACCATTTCCACAGCCTAAATCCAGAATGGTCTCTCCCTTTTTGGGATTTAAAAGTTCTATTAGAGGATATGCCATTTGAGAGACGAATTGAGCATTCTGTGCATAACGATCAGCAAACCACCTTTGCTTTGCCTTCGCTATAGACTTATTTCGCACCATTAGTTCTGTCGTTTTCTTTCTTCTTTTCACTACCTTGGCTGAAAATCAAACGACCCACCAAAGATAACAAATCTACCGAACCTTGCGTGTGTGTAATTTCACCACCAGGTTTAATCATTTCCTCTTCACCACCAGGAGTAATAGAAAGATATTTTTCTCCCAAGAGCCCGTTGGATGCCACCCGTATAGAACTATCTCTTGGAAGTAGAACATCCTTATTAACGTTTAATTTCAAATTTGCAAGATAGGTAGTTCCATCAAGCTCTTGCTCAATGACTGAGCCTATTTTGATACCGCTCATTTTGACGTCACTTCCCTCGGCGAGGCCATCAATACGATCAAACTTCGCTGAAACCTCGTAACCATCAAACTTTTTTAACCCACTCTTAGAATAAGCGAATAACAGAAAAATTACCGCTCCAACCAATACTCCCGCACCGAGCAAAGACTCCGATAGATTTTTACCCATCTATAAATACTCCAAAATTACGTTAACTATGAAGGTCGCCAAGGTTCATAGTCACCAGTCGCTTTTGCACGTTTTCCCTGACTCAACAAATGTCCAGGAGGCTTGTAAGCTTTTTCAGTTCCGGTCAAATTTTCTTGGTGGTCTTGCTGCCAATCATATAATTTTCTATTACTTTCGCCGGGCGACTCATTTGTACGCCCATGCAACCAACCATGCCAATGGGCAGGTACCTTAGAGGCATCGTTAGAACCGCTATATATAACCCAACGTTTTGCGTGCTTCCCATCCTTAGGGCGTCGATCAATAAAATATCTATTCCCGTGCGAGTCGCTTCCAACATGTCTGCCTTTAAAAAAAGTGTATAGACGAGTTCCAATAGTCATTAAACATTGACCTATTTTGTTTGTATTAAAATACTAATAAACAATTTTTCCAATTTTGAACATCTCTTAAAGGAAAGCAAAACTCCTTTTTTTGCTAACCAATTAATCATTTTTTCATACGGAACACTTTTCTCTTAACTCAATAAACTGAAAAATAACGCATTACTTAAAAAACTTACCGATTCTATTGCTATTTACCATATATTGCGTTTAAGGTTAACAAAGTTTACTAAATGTTGATATGGCAATAGGTCTTTCGTGATAATGATAATGTTTTAGGCTCTGATAAGGTCATTTTGAAGCCCCGTCGGTCGAGCCTAATAAATATATAGAGAGGCAAAAAGATGCCTCAACATAGAAAGGTCATCCTAGCAATAACTTAAATGTAAAATATTTGTCACTTATAAATAAAAAACCAAGTGAGGATAAATTATCTTGGATATGAAAATGAAATCACTCGTTATTAAACCAGTTCACCGAGTGATTCTAGAACTTCGTGCCGTCCTGCATCGGATATGGCACGTGGTCCAACATCCGGTCCTTCCTCACCGGATGTTGTTGTCGAGCAACGGCATATTTGGCGTTGCGTCTCCCTGAACTGCGGGGGGTGAAATTTCACCCCCCGCATTTTTAGAATTTCTGTGTTAACACTCAAGGCCACAAGCCTTAAAACACAATTAATAAAAAAAGAGAATTTTATGACAGAAGATATAAATTCAAGAATTTTAGAGCTTGGTATAAAAATTCCAAACCCAAGAACCCCATCAGCAAATTATATTCCTTTCGTGAAAACTGATAAATTAATTTTCATATCGGGACAGGTGTCGATGGCGATGGATGGATTGATTGCAGGAAAACTCGGCCTAAATATCGATGTTGAGACTGGTAAAAAGGCTGCACGCGCCTGTGGTCTAAATTTATTAGGGCAGCTAAAAACTGCTTGTGACGGAAACCTTAACAAAGTTCAACGTGTCGTAAAACTTGGCGGTTTTGTTAATTCCACCCCAGATTTTATAGACGCACCCTCCATAATTAATGGAGCTTCTGATTTAATGGTTGATATTTTCGGCGAAAAGGGCAGACATGCTCGATTT
The DNA here is from genome assembly GCA_002727395.1 of Rhodospirillales bacterium. GTDB lineage: Bacteria > Pseudomonadota > Alphaproteobacteria > MPNO01 > UBA2964 > UBA2964. The sequence continues at coordinate 6,159 of PBWY01000031.1, forward strand.
GCAATCGGTTCCGCATCACTTCCTCAGGGAGCTGCAGTAGAAATCGACGGCGTATTTGAAGTAAAATAAATAGTCAATCTGTCACGGAATTATATATCAATTTAATTTCCTTCGGATATTAGCGTAATAGGCCTTGCCGGCTGTTAATACCGTACTTAACTTATTCACATGCCTCATGGACAATCAATAAAATTAAAGATTGTAAGTTGTCTCGACCTCATTGACCCTAGATCCTGGGATGAATGCGCCGGTATTTCTAATCCATTCGTTAGTCACGCCTTTTTAAATACCTTGGAACAAAGTGGCTCAGTTAAAGCCGAAACGGGCTGGCTTCCGCAACATTTAACTTTAGAAGATGCCTCAGGTAAACTTATTGGAGCAGTTCCTTGTTATCTTAAAAACCATTCTTACGGCGAATACGTTTTTGACTGGGGGTGGGCCGAAGCCTTTGAAAGAGCCGGAGGTGCTTACTATCCAAAGCTCCAGGTTTCAGTTCCATTTTCACCTGTCACGGGACCCCGACTTTTGGTTGCATCCGACAAAAATATTAAAAGTTCTAAAAGAATTTTGATTAAAGGATTAAAGGACCTCGCAAATGAACATAAGGTTTCCTCCTTACATATAACATTTTGTGACCAAAGGGAACGTGACCTGCTAGGAAACGCGGAATTCCTCAAACGACTTGGTCAGCAGTTCCATTGGCNAAATGAGGGTTATNANTCCTTTGATGATTTNCTTNNAGTGCTNANTTCTCGAAANAGAAAAAATATAAGAAAAGAACGTAAAATTGCCAANAGCATAGCCAAGGTNAGGATTTTAACCGGCGATGANATTAAACCAAAACANATGGAGNTCTTTTATAATTTCTATATCTCAACAATCGAGAAAAAATGGTCTCATGCCTANCTAAATCGTGATTTTTTCATGTTATTACNGGAGAACCTANCNAGNAAAATTGTTTTGATAATGGCCAAAGATNATGATGATTATATTGGTGCNGCNCTCAATTTTCTTGGAACAGATACACTATTCGGAAGAAACTGGGGAGGACTGCCCAATTATCCTATGCTTTATTTTGAAGTATGCTTTTACCGTGCAATCGATTTTGCCATTGAAAACAAACTAAATAAGGTAGAAGCAGGTGCGCAAGGACCACACAAAATTAGTCGAGGATATCTTCCATCAGAAACATATAGTGCTCACTGGATACGCAATAAAAACTTCCGAGAGGCAGTGGCCCAATTTCTAAAACGAGAAGAAAAACAAACTCAATGGGAGATGGACGCACTTAAAGTAGAACGCTCCCCTTTTAAAAAAGAGTAAATTTAATCAAAAAACTAGCTAGCTATTCGACAAGTTCTGTATTTTGTTTTTCTTTAGCTTTTTTTCTTCTTACCTGTTTTTTTCGCGTCTTTGGAGGTTGCTTTTGTAATTCTTCAGGACGTATATCAAAAATAAGTTCATTTTCCTTCAATGACACGGCAACCACGCCACCTTTCTTTAACTTTCCAAATAATAATTCGTCTGCGAGCGGTTTTTTTATTTTATCCTGAATTACACGCGACAATGGGCGGGCTCCAAAATATTCATCATAGCCATTATCAACTAACCAATTACGAGCAGAACCATCAAGTTCAATGGTGACATTACGATCTTCTAATTGTGCCTCCAGTTGAATAACGAACTTATCAACTACTTTCGATATAATTTCACGAGACAGACTAGAGAAGGGTATTGTTGCATCAAGACGATTACGAAATTCCGGGGTAAACATTCGCTTAATTGCCTCTTCATCATCCCCCTCACGTTTGAAGCGTCCTATACCAATTGCCTCTTTAGCCATATCTGCAGCGCCTGCATTTGTAGTCATAATTAATACAACATTGCGAAAATCTACATTTTTACCGTTATGATCAGTGAGCCGGCCATGATCCATAACCTGAAGTAATATATTAAATAAATCAGGATGCGCCTTTTCAATTTCATCGAGTAAAAGAACGGCATGTGGGTGTTGATCAATAGAATCTGTAAGCAATCCGCCCTGATCAAATCCGACATAACCAGGAGGGGCACCAATTAAACGTGACACAGTATGTCGTTCCATATACTCAGACATGTCAAATCTGATTAACTCAATACCCATTGTACGGGCCAATTGCCTAGCAACTTCAGTTTTACCGACACCTGTAGGTCCCGAAAACAAATAAGAACCAATTGGTTTCTCAGGCTCTCGCAAACCAGCGCGAGATAATTTGATTGCTGCAGACAGTGCATTGATTGCTGTATCTTGCCCAAACACAACTCTTTTAAGGTCCTGGCCAAGTGTTTTCAGGGTTTCTTGGTCATCTTGGGATACGCTTTTTGGAGGTATACGAGCAATTTTCGCAACGACGTCCTCAACATCCTTGACCGTGATCATCTTACGTCTTTTATTTTCAGGCAGGAGCATCTGCGCAGCCCCTACTTCGTCGATTACATCTATCGCTTTATCTGGCAATTTTCGATCATTAATATGGCGGGCTGCCAACTCAACAGCAGTTCTAATAGCCTCTGCGGTATAACGAACACGGTGATGTTTTTCATAGTAAGGCTTTAACCCCCGCAGAATTTTTACCGCATCACTTATTGAGGGTTCGACAACATCAATTTTCTGGAATCTACGAACCAAAGCTCGGTCTTTTTCAAAATAAGACCGATATTCCTTATATGTCGTAGATCCAATACATCGAAGAGTCCCACTTTGCAGTGCAGGTTTTAAAAGGTTGGAGGCATCCATGGATCCACCACTTGTTGCGCCAGCCCCGATAACCGTATGAATTTCATCTATGAAAAGTATAGCCCCATCACATTGATCTAGCTCAGATACCACCGCTTTCAATCGTTCTTCAAAATCTCCGCGATATCTTGTCCCTGCTAAAAGAGCACCCATGTCGAGAGAAAAAATTGTTGATTCTATTAATACTTCGGGAACTTCACTATCAACAATACGACGCGCGAGTCCTTCGGCCAATGCCGTTTTACCAACTCCAGCATCTCCGACATATAAGGGGTTATTTTTAGTCCTCCGGCACAGGACTTGGATAGTGCGTTCGATTTCTGCTGACCGGCCTATTAACGGGTCTATTTTACCCTCTGAAGCCTTTTGATTTAGGTCTACACAATAAGCCGCAAGAGCTTCATTTCCCTTTTTTACGCCTCCTTCGTCTTCTTTTTCTTCAGTTCCCTCGGCTTGCTTTGGCTCAGAATGCCCCGGAACTTTGGCAATTCCATGGGAAATGTAGTTTACAGCATCAAAACGGGTCAATTCCTGTTCTTGAAGATAATAAACAGCATGTGACTCCCTCTCTGAAAACATCGCTACTAAAATATTTGCACCAGTGACCTCCTGTCGTCCTGCAGTTTGAACATGAATGGCTGCTCTCTGAACCACACGCTGAAAACTTGCGGTTGGTTTTGGATCTTCGTCCCGATTTACAACTAAATTATTAAGCTCATTATCTAAATACTCTGATAAGTTTTCCTTGAGTTTTTCTAATTCAACCCCACACGCTTTAAGGACTGCAAGTGCATCCTGATCATCGATTAATGAAAACAACAGATGTTCTAAGGTTGCAAATTCGTGGTTACGTTCACGCGCTCCTGCTAAGGCTCTATGAAGACTTCGTTCGAGATTACGCGATAACATTCATTACTCCTTCTCGAGTGTACATTGCAAGGGGTGTTCATGTTGTTGAGCCAAGTCCATTACCTGAGTGACTTTAGTTTCCGCGACCTCGTAGGTAAAAACCCCACAAACCCCAACACCTTTTTGATGAACATGCAGCATAATTTGTATAGCTTCTTCATGGCTTTTACTGAAAAATTTTTCTAATACTAAAACCACAAATTCCATAGGGGTATAGTCGTCATTGAGCATCACGACCTTATACATTGAAGGTTTGCGTGTTTTAGCCTCATTCCGAACGACGACGCCGACATTGCTGTTATTGTCTCTCTCCGGTGGCTGATTTTGGTCTTTATCACTCATAATATTTTTGAAGTCATTAATATTTCTTTGCAACAACACCGATTAGTAAAAAGTCTACCTTATTCATATTAAATATAGGGTGTCTTTCATTAAAGAACAAACCAACACCTAAAAAAATAAGCGCAATTTATGGATGTAGATTCGTAGTTTATTAGACATGATAGCGCTAATCCTTGCTAAATTTTACCAGTTTCTAATTATTTATCGAACTTAATTCTGTCATATAAATAGGCGAAACAGATTAACGAGTAGAGTACTTATAGACTTTTTATGAAAATAATATTTGTTTAGTAAAATAAATTGTTTGGGATGCTATTTATAAAAATTCACAAAAGTTGGGAGCTTGCGTGTATTTCAGGCTAACTATAGGCCTGCTATTGTTTCTAGTATTACAGTCTGGTACTGGAAATGCGGCTCGCTATGCGTCAATTATTGTTGATGAAGAAACCCTAACCGTGCTGCATGCCTTTAATCCCGATTTACTTATTTTTCCTGCCTCATTAACAAAAATGATGACTTTATATTTGGTGTTTGAAAATTTAAAATCGGGCAAACTCAATCGAAAAACTATACTCAAGGTTTCCCATAGGGCCTCACTTCAACCACGATCGAAACTTGGCCTAAAACAAAATTCTAAAATCACTGTAGAACAATCTATCAAAGCTCTTATAACTAAATCTGCAAACGATATCGCGACAGTTTTGGCAGAGAGGGTTGGGGGAACAGAGGAAAACTTTGCCAGGATTATGACTAACCGAGCACGTCAGCTGAGTATGTCGCGCACACAATTTAAAAACGCCTCTGGCCTACCTAACAAGAAACAGGTAAGCACAGCGCGAGATATGGCGTTTCTCTCAATCGCTTTGCGGCAGCACTTTCCTAATTATTTTAATTTTTTTAAAACCAATCAGTTCTATTTCCAAGGGTCCCGACATAAGAATCATAATAAACTTTTGAGACGATTGAGGGGCACTGATGGAATAAAAACAGGTTATATAAGAGACTCCGGTTACAACATTGCCGTTTCTCTTAAATATAAACAAAGAAGGCTAATAGGTACCTTTTTTGGTGGCAAATCTGCAAAACAGCGTGATCGGCACGTTATAAAAACTTTCAAACGAGTTTTTAAAATGCTGGATCAAATGGATATTACCGATCAGAAATACCAATATAATAAAACAGCAGCTTCAACTTTTCGCACTTCGGGTTCAAAAGTTAATAATGCGCAAACTTTTGGAAGAAACAAAACAAACCAGCTTTGGAGCGTTCAGGTTGGTGCATTTTATCACTTTCAGGCAGCACGTCGAGCCGCACTGCGCGCATCAAAGATTCTTCGGCATAAATTAAAGTCGCGTATTTACATAAAAGAAAACATAAGAAGAGGAAAGCGCATGTTTCGAGCTCGATTTATAGGTATGAGAAAATTTAAAGCAAAAAATGTATGTAAAAGGCTGAAACAACGTAACATTCGATGTTTAGTTGTCCGGGAACAACGGCCTACTGCCCAAGGCGACCGTTAAAAATTAGATGGCGGTTTAATCCCACACTCCAATAATTCATCTAATAATGTTTTTCGCAACCGGTTTAGACCTGCGACATTTTCTGATTCAAGCCGGGCTACGAGAACCTCTTCCGTATTTGAAGCTCGTAAGAGCCACCAACCATCGTTTGTTGTTACTCGAATTCCATCAACATCGTTGATATTGGCACTGCGGCTCCGCATTCTAGTTAGAATTTTATCAACAACCTCAAACTTATCCCTATCCCCACAAGCAAATCTAATTTCCGGTGTATTAACAAATTCGGGGAAATGTGATCGTATTTCCGCAAGGGATTTAACTTGGGAGGAAGTAAAATTTATCAACCTTACAGCTGCATAGAGCGCGTCATCATAACCAAAGTATTTATCTGCAAAAAAAATGTGTCCACTCATCTCTCCAGCCAAAAGAGCATTAGTTTCAGCCATTTTGGCCTTGATGAGAGAATGACCTGTGCGCCACATTAGGGGAATTCCACCCAATTGACTTATTTTATCGAATAACGCCTGACTAGCCTTAACATCAGCAATAATTGTAGAGCCGGGAAATTCTTGGAGTAAATCGGTTGCAAAAAACATCATGAGTTGATCCCCCCACAGAATTTGTCCTTCGCTATCAATTGCGCCGATCCGATCGCCATCACCATCAAAGGCAATGCCTAAATCACAACCCTCAGACTTTACAATTCGCTGCAGCTGCTCAAGACATTCAGGCACTGTCGGATCAGGGTGATGTGATGGAAAAGTTCCATCAATCGTCTCATTTATTAGAATATGGTTACCTGGTAACGAAGAGCATAACTCGCACATAACCGGTCCCGCAGAACCGTTACCAGAATCCCAGGCGATTTTTAGGGGTCGACCGCCCCCATAATCAGCCCTAAGACAGGCCACATATCGTGCCTGAACTGACACTTTTTCTGCGTTCCCATCCCCTATAAAAAAACTTCCAGACGCAGCAACTTTGCCAATTTTAAGGATGTCATCACCATAAAATGGGTGACGATTTAACATCATTTTAAACCCATTATATTCTGGAGGATTGTGAGAACCAGTAACCATGATACCGGCATC
>PBWY01000032.1 GCA_002727395.1 Rhodospirillales bacterium
CGGCGCAGCGCGATTGTTGCATTTTCCGCTAACGATGTTTATGCGCTGGCGGAACATATTCGGAGAACATCCGGTGGGGCTGCCGTAGTACTTGGCGCTCTGAGCCCCCGCACCCGTAATGCGCAGGTTCAAATGTACCAGGAGGGTGATGTAGATTTTTTAATTGCAACTGATGCGATTGGAATGGGTTTAAATTTGAACATTGATCACGTAGCCTTCTGGCGCTTACATAAATTTGACGGTATGCGCAAGAGACCCTTGGCAATGGATGAGGTAGCCCAAATTGCCGGCAGAGCGGGTCGTTTTATGCGAGAAGGCACATTTGGAACTTTCTTAGAAGCGGGCTCTTTTGATCCGGAAATCATAGAAGCTGTTGAAAATCATCGGTTCCAAAAGAAACGGAGTATTTGGTGGCGAAATAGTAATCTGAATTTTCAAAGTTTAAAAAGCTTGTTGAAGAGTCTTGATGAAGCCCCGCCCGAATCAGTTTTGAGACGGGTCCGTGAACCAGAAGATCAAGTTATGCTGAGATATTTATCTCTCGATAGGTCGGTCTCTGATTTGGCAACAAATACAGATATGGTTGAATTGTTGTGGGAAGTTTGCCAAATCCCTGATTTCAGGAAAACTCTAGCCGACGTACATTTACGCCTTTTGAAAACAATATTTAAGCATTTGGCCAAGGCTGAAGGCCAGTTGCCTGAAGGCTGGGTGGCTGATCAGTTGGAACGTCTCAAGCGCGTGGACGGTGATATTGATACACTTGTGGCACGAATAGCACACACGCGGACTTGGACGTATATATCCCATAGAACAAACTGGATAAAAGATCCAGTTAACTGGCAACTACAGGCAAGACAGCTTGAGGATTTACTGTCGGATGCATTACATGAAAGACTGACAGAAAGGTTTGTAGACCGTCGGAGCAATACAATGCTTCGTTCTCGGGGAAAATATCTAGAAGCTAATGTTAGTAAGAAAAACGAAGTATTTGTTGAAGGAATGTTTATTGGTTATTTAAATGGTTTGAGTTTTACGGGGGATTTATTGGCGAGTACAGGCGATAGACGTCTTTTGTCTGCGGCAGCAAATCGAGGACTACACCGCGAGATTCTAAACCGTGTATCAAAAATTGAGGAAGAGACGGATAGCCAATTTTCTTTGTCTGATGATGGAACTATTCAATGGCGTGAACAAAACTTGGGTAAATTAAAACGGGGGAAAAGTATTTTAATGCCCCAACCGAAAGTACGGACAACTGAAATTTTATCGGCGCCCCTAAGAGATAGGGTGGTGAAACGTTTGTTGATCTGGTGTCATTCCCTTATCAAAAGACATTTTACGCCTCTTTTCATAATACAAACTCAAAAACTTTCCGGCCCAGCACGTGGCTTAGTATTTCAGCTTTGTGAGAATCTTGGCTCAATTCCGAGGAGTGATGTTAGAAAACAAATAGATGCGTTAACTAAGGCGGATAGAAAAATACTCAGAGAGTCCAATGTCAAACTGGGATATAAAACGATTTTTTTCCCTTCACTTATAAAACCAAAAGTTATTACTCTTCGTGCCCTAGTATGGGCTGTTTGGAATGATTTGCCTCCTCCTCCAGTTCCACCACCGGGAACTATAACGCTAAAAGCTAAACAGAAATACAATAGAAACTTTCTGGAATCTATTGGTTATACGATTTTGGGCCCAAGGTTCGTTCGTATTGATATTCTTGATCGCATTGCGGTCGATTTAATTAAGGCGAAAAAAAGCAAAGAGCAGCCGCCAATTAAAAAAATTTCTTCAATGTTGGGCTTAAGCATCAGAGATACAGAAATAATAGTAACTAAGTTAGGTGATACTCTTGAATTTGGAAGATCCGGAGAAAATAAACTTATTGGGAATCGCCGACGATCAAATTCTGTCCGGTCCATAAAAGGAAACGAAAATGATTTGCCCTTCTCAAAATTGAAGGAATATAAATTTTGATAGATGACAATTCATCGCTCAGACTTGATAAATGGTTGTGGTATGCAAGGTTCTTTCGATCTAGATCTCTCTCGGGTCGGGTTTGTGGTTCTGGTCGTATACGCGTTGATGGAGCCGTCATAGAAAAATCTCATTATAACATACGGGTTGGACAAATTGTTACCTTTCCGCAGGCGCATTGTATACGAGTAGTAAAAGTTTTAGGACTTGGTTCGCGCCGCGGTCCTGCTTCGGAGGCAACAAAACTTTACAAGGATTTATCTGAAAATAAAGTGCGAGTACCTAGAATTAGAGAAATAGAGCCAAGGCCTGTAAAAAGGTGGCAAAAACGTGATCGTAATAAGGATGTGTGGTGATAAAAAAACTCAGAGAATTTTTGGGCATAGATGAAGGCGACGCATTAAAGATGAATGATGAGAATCAGATCGAGTATGCTGCAGCAGCCCTTCTTATTGAAGTTGCTATGGTAGATAGGGATTTTACAGCCCTAGAGCGAGAAAGAATTTTAAATTTTGTAAAAGAAAAGTTCAAATTGGAAGATATAATTGCTCAAAAATTAATTAAACGAGCGCAAGCGGAAGTAGAGGGCTCAGTACAATTATATGGGATAACTAAGGCTTTAAGAAGTGGTTTATGTTATGAGGATCGCATTGATTTGATGGAATGTCTCTGGATGGTTGCTTATGCTGACGGCAACGTAGACCCTTTTGAAGATCAATTATTGCGTCGCATTGGTGAATTAATCTATGTAACTGATCGAGATAGGGGCATTGCGCGAAAAAGGGCAAAAAAAACCAATATTCCAATTAATTAGCAATCAAAATACTTAAAAACCTATATAGTTTGCATAGAAGTGTTTTAATTTTATAAAATTCTTGTATAAGGGCGTTGCACAGAATGTTATGAAATAGTACAGAAATCAAACTGTGTTGCTAATGTGGTGTTTTTAAAAGTTGCTACTCAAACTAAGGGTAGCAAGTATTGATCGGAGACTACTATGACTTACGTCGTAACGGAAAACTGTATTAAATGTAAATTTATGGATTGCGTCGAGGTTTGCCCGGTAGATTGCTTTTATGAGGGAGAAAATATGTTGGTCATCCACCCTGATGAATGCATTGATTGTGGTGTTTGTGAACCTGAATGTCCTGCAGAAGCCATTCAACCCGATACAGAAAGTGGCGCAGAGCAATTCCTAGAAATAAACAGCAAGTATGCTGAAGAGTGGCCTAATATCACGCGTAAGGGTGATCCACCAGCCGATGCAGATGACTGGAAAGACGTGGCAAACAAGTTTGAGGATCATTTTAGTGAAAATCCTGCATCAGGAAGCTGATTTTTCTTCTTATTATTAAGGTCATATGGGTATTTAAAAAAAGGCGGCAAACATGCCTGTCCTTAAGACGATTTATATGTTATTAAGATGAAAATTAGCAGGCAAATTTCTTAGAGATATTAGGATTTACTTTCCAATTATAATTTGTCTCCAACATTAGGTCAGTCGTGATCTGGATTGGGTACGAAATTAAATTTCTCAAAAAGGTTAATGGGTTCAACTTTTTGGTAATTTATAATCAAAAATATTTTGTGTTATCCTCGTTTTAAGTGAGAGAAATTTATGGCTAGGACAGCGAAAGCTAAGGCTAAAACGAAAAAGTTACCATTTGTCGTGAAAGACTATGTNGTTTATCCAACNCATGGAGTTGGANAGGTAATTGATATAGTAAAAGAAGAAGTNGCAGGATTTAAACTTCAACTCTTTGTNATTAGGTTTNCAGCTGAAAAAATGACACTTCGTGTNCCAGTAGGNAAAGTAGAAGAATCTGGTTTACGAAAAATTAGTAGCAAGGATAAAATGCAAGCTGCGGTGGGTACGCTTAAAGGTCGGGCCCGNGCNAAAAGAACCATGTGGAGCCGTCGAGCTCAAGAATATGATGCAAAAATTAATAGCGGCGATCCGGTGGCTATTGCCGAGGTTGTAAGGGATTTGCATCGTCCGCCTGATCAACCGGATCAATCCTATAGTGAACGCCAGATGTATGAGTCGGCAATGAGTCGGTTAGCATTGGAATTGGCGTTGGTTGAAAAAATAGAGGTGGATGCTGCCACGCAAAAACTAGAGAATATGCTCATTAAGACGGCATAAAGAAAAGGATTGAAAAGAATTCGTCCAATCTTTTTTATTACCTTTGGTTCTATTTTCTTATTTGGGTGATGATAGGTATGTAAAGTAGAGGTTAGAGTCTGTGTTAATGACCCGTGAACAACTATACTCACCTATCAGCCCCTATGAGACTGCTTGGTTGGTACTGGATAGTCTCCATAAGATGTATTGGGAACAATCCGGTAACCCTAAAGGAGTGCCCGTAGTATTTCTACATGGGGGCCCAGGGGCAGGGGCTACCCCAGTACACCGTCGATTTTTCGATCCCGATGTCTATCGAATTATAATTTATGACCAGAGAGGAGCGGGTCGATCTGAACCACAAGGTGAATTGACCGATAACACTACACAACATTTGGTTAGGGATATCGAGGCGTTGCGTGTGCACCTTGGTATCGACCGCTGGACCGTTTTCGGTGGATCGTGGGGAAGCACACTAGGTATTGCCTATGGCGAAGCATACCCGGACCGTTGTATTGGATTTATCTTGCGTGGAATTTTTCTGGGCCTTCGGAAAGAACTCGATTGGTTTCTTTATGGTATGAAAACAGTATTTCCTGAAAACTGGAATCAATTAGTTGCAGAGCTTACCGAGGCGGAGTGTGGTGATATTCTCTCAGCTTATTACCAAAGGTTAATGAGTAATGATCCAGCGGTATATCTTCCGGCGGCAAGAGCGTGGAGCGCTTATGAAGGAGCTTGTTCAACTTTGATACCTAGTCCGGAGACTGTTTCGGCATTTAGCAATGATGCTTTAGCTTATGCTCTTGCCAAAATCGAAGCTCATTATTTTGTCAACGATTTGTTTATTGAAGAAGGGGCGTTGCTTAAGAATATTGATAAAATACGCGATGTACCGGCTGTTATCATTCAAGGGCGTTATGACATGGTTTGTCCAATTACGACTGCAAATAAGTTACACGAAGCTTGGCCCGAGGCCGAGTATGTTATAGTCCCCGACGCCGGTCATTCAGCTATGGAACCGGGAATTAGGGCAGCACTTGTCAGAGCTTCGGAAAGATTCAAGCATCGACGCTGAGTTTTAAGCTTTGGTATGCAGTTGCGGCATGAAGGATATTCCGTAAGATTAACAACAATAAATTAATAAAATAGTAGAGTGTACTAATTGAGATCTATAATAAAAAATTTTAGGCTATTAATTATAGTGATTATGTTATCATTAGGAGTGACCCCAGTTTTGTCTGGTACCAAATCCTATGACATTGAAAGTTTGTTATTCGAGCCACATCCATTTATCACAGAATTAAATCGTAAGTCAGGGTCCGTAATTAGTGCAGGGCAACAAGCTATAGAGAAATCTAAGTTAACCTCTCAATTAAACACAACCCGCAAAAAACAAATTCCCTCTTCGGGAGGTTACGAGCGTCCGGTTAAAAATATTTTAAATAGTGTTCGTAAAAATAGAATGAGTTATCTGCAATTTGGAACCGGATATTATGATATTAATGACAATAAAAGTACTTTCGAACTGAGGGTGGAGCGCCGTTTCGCAAAGGGATTCTTAAAATTCCAGCCCTTGACCGGGCTTATGATTACTGGAGATAAGGCGTTTTATGGATATGGCGGTATATCCCTCGATTGGGTGTATGGTAATTTTATACTGACCCCTTCTTTTGCCGCAGGTCTCTATCTGGACGGTGATGGTAAGGATCTCGGGCATGCCATTGAATTTCGTTCGGCATTAGAACTTTCGTATCAATTTAAAAATCGGCACCGTCTAGGGTTGATGATTTATCATCTTTCTAATGC
>PBWY01000006.1 GCA_002727395.1 Rhodospirillales bacterium
TGATGAAGGTGGGAAGTTAGAGGTGCCGGTAACCGGTGGCCACTGTAAATTGCAATGGAAAGCAGACTGGGCTATGCGGTGGACTGCACTTGCTGTTGATTATGAAATGTCGGGTAAAGATTTGATTGATTCTGTTCGGCTGTCATCCAGAATATGTAAAATTCTAGGTGGTAGAGCACCGGAAGGATTTACTTACGAACTTTTTCTGGACCAAGATGGAGAGAAGATTTCCAAGTCTAGAGGTAATGGACTAACTGTTGAGGAATGGCTTAGGTATGCTCCACAAGAGAGCCTTCAACTTTATATGTTTAATTCGCCTCGAAAAGCGAAACGTCTATATTTTGATGTTATTCCTAGGCACGTTGATGATTATTTAAAATTTGTGGAGAGGTTTCGCGTGGAAACCGATGACAAAAGACTAGAGAATCCTGCATGGCATATCCATTCGGGTCAGCCGCCTTGTGAAAATAATCATATCACCTTTAGCTTACTTCTTAATTTGGTATCTGCATGTAATACAGACGAAAAAACGGTGCTATGGGGTTTTATCACGCGCTATGCCCCAACGGCCAATCCGAAGACGGCTCCTATACTTGATAGTTTAGTTGAGTATGCCATTAATTATTATAAGGATTTTGTCCAACCAAAAAAAGTTTATAGAAGACCAAATGAACAGGAGAGAATTGCACTTGGAGAATTAGCAATACAACTTCAAAAATTAAACCAGGATGCGAGTAGCGAAGAAATCCAAACACAAGTTTATGAAGTTGGGAAAAATAATGGATTTGAAAATCTTCGATATTGGTTTAAAGCCCTTTATGAAACTCTACTGGGATGTGAGCAAGGACCACGAATGGGATCCTTTATTTCACTTTATGGTATTGAGGAGACTGTAGATATGATTGAGCGGGCGCTCTCTAATGAAGAACTTTCATGAGGTTCTCATCAAGTCTTTGACCCCAATACAAGGCGCGCATAATTTGGAATAGAAAAAACGTTATTTTCATAAAACGGTTGCCAAGCGCTGACTACGGTATCTTTTAAAAGAGAAAATTCAGTATCAGTCATGCAATTGGTTTGTTTAGAAAAACTTCTTTTCAAGTTACGGATCACATACTCTTCGATATCCACTACATCATTGTTATATCTGAGCTCACGTTCTTCAACTCGTATAAAACCAGATTCTCTCATAATTTTTTCCAAAGTTCCTGGTTTAGCCATCGAGTGGCGATTTGGTATTGGACCCTCTCGTATTCCTAAATGTTTGGCAACAGCACGACGGGGCACATAAAACGGAGGATTTTCTTCATAAGCACCCCAGACAATTAACGCGACACGACCACCTTTTTTTAAAACACGGCCTGCTTCTTTTAATACATTAAATTTATTTTTTGCGAACATGATTCCGAAGCGACATGTTATCGCGTCAAAAAATTCAGATTCAAAAGGTTGGGATTGCATATCACTGACGATAAATTTCAGTGTTTTTAAATTTAGATGTTGAGCCCTTTGCCGTGCAACCATAAGCATTGAGGGGGTAATGTCGGTACAAAAAACCTGTCCTTTTTTTTTCATAAAACTTGCAATGCTTATGGCAGGGTTACCAGAACCCGACGCAAGGTCTAACACCTTTTCTCCAGATTGGATGCCAACTTCCTTTATAATCATTTGGTTAAAGGTATCATCTTTAGAAATACCTTTTTCAGAAGTTGATGACCATGCCTTGGCTCGCTCCGACCATCTTGCCTCAGAATCTTCGTTATTTTTTTTATCTGTCACCCGCTGTTCCAATTCCAAGCCGCATACTAATTGGTATTACATAAATATCCCCTCTTAAATATTCTTCACATTCATTCTTAATATTTTGAAGAATTATTTTTATGTCTGATTGAGATAAAAATCTTAATTTATCTGGTATTGTACGGGCTACAGCGCGTTGAAAATAGTCATCATACGGAGTTATTTGCCTCTCCCATTTCAGTTCTATTTCCTCGAAAGATGAAAATCCAGACTCATTTAAAATTTTTTTCAGTTGGCCAGGTTCCGATAGGTTATGCCGAATCATTCTATATGGGAAAACCTCGTCAAAATGGGACTCTAGGCCCCTTCTAACAGCAACAAATGTTGGGTTAGATTCTATATTGCCCCAAACTAGCCAAGCAGCCTTACCCCCTGGTTTTAGTACTCGTAAGGCCTCTTCCGCACTTTTTACTTTGGTATCTGAAAACATTAGTCCATTCCGACATGTAAAAGCGTCGAAGGTATTGTTTGGGAAAGGAAGGGCACTCATGTTTCCGACAGTAAAAGTCAAATTTTCTATATAAAGCCGCTTAGCACGCTCCATTGCAATTCCGAGCATGTCGTAGGTCAAATCACAAGCTGTTACATTTCCTCTAGTATAATTTTTTGCTATGGTTATTGCTGGGTCTCCTGCACCAGATGCAACGTCAAGAACATTCATGCGTTGCCTAATATTGGCACACTCTATTAAACGACGAATAAAAGGATCTTGATTAGGTTTGGCGTTAGTTGTTTCTTTTTTCCAACCAATACTTCTATTTTTCCAATAGGTATTTTTTGTCTCTTTATACTGCACGCGCTGAATGACTAACTATCTATATTATTTAATTTTCATTACGAATATTTTTAACTGAAATGGCATATGATTGGATGTAACTTACCATGGCATGTAATCCATTTGCCCTGTTACCGCTTAAGTGGGACCCTAATTCGATTTTTTCAAAGAAATCAGGGGGAGTATCCAATATTTCTTCTGGAGTGCGTCCCGAATAAACGCGTAATAACAAGGCAATTAAACCACGGACAATCATTGCGTCGCTATCAGCATTATAGATAATTTTTTCCCCGTTAGTCTCAGGTTTAAACCAAACCTGAGATTGGCAACCTTTTACACGAAAGTCCTCTATACGAAACTCTTTTGATAAACCCTCAAGAGATTTTCCCAACTCGATTATATATTCATAGCGGTCCACCCAATCGTCAAATAAACTAAATTCATCCACGATACTTTGTTTGGCTGCGGAAATATCGACAAAATCACTTTTCATAAAAACAACTTAATAAGTTTATAATCAGATAGCTAGTGATGTGAGCAATTACCACCTATTAGCATAATAAAGAAGGGGTTTGATACTCGATACGAATCAGCGACTGATTTATGTTCCTAGCATATTTTATTGGAGTAAAGCGATGCTTGGTATGGGTGTATCTGCGGTCATGAATGGTCGTAAAACCAAGAAAAAAAAGACTTCTTTTGATTTAATGAAAAGTGGTACAGCTGTCTTCCGGTTATTACCAACAAACTTAGCACATAAATGCGCAATACAGGCTCTAAAATTAGGTTTAGTGCCTAAACTAGCAGAAATAGAAGACCCTATTCTGGAGACTGATGTATGGGGTATGAAATTTGTTAATCCTCTTGGTATGTCCGCTGGGTTTGATAAGAATGCTGAAGTAATAAATGGTGTATCAGATTTAGGTTTTGGATTCGCTGAAATAGGGACGGTAACACCTTTTCCCCAGCAGGGTAATCCAAAACCTAATTTATTTAGGCTCCTAGAAGATGGTGCTCTCATAAACCGTCTTGGTTTCCCAAGTAAAGGAGCGGAAAAATTTGCTAGAAATTTAGAAAAAATAAGAGATATTTCTTCTTTTAAAATTGGAATCAACATCGGAATTAATACGGGTACATCGGACCCAGCGGGCGACATTAATTATTGCTTAAATAAATTAGCGGGATATGCCAGTTATATCGCAATTAACGTTTCCTGTCCCAATACACCGGGCCTATGTGCTTGGCAGGCCGGTGATAAATTGGCCGAGTTGGTAGAAAAAGCCAAACTGACTTTAAGTAAACAGGTTAACGAGAGAACTCCGCCTTTATTGGTTAAAATTGGTCAAGAGCTTGGAGATGATCAGTTGGCGGTTGTATCGAAAGTTGCTTTAAATTACGGAATAGACGGCCTTGTAGCCTGTAATACTACTGTCAAACGACCAGCTACCTTACGAAGCAATCATGCCAAAGAGGCAGGTGGCTTAAGTGGCTCACCTATAAAAAAACAAGCAAATCAAACACTTTCAAAGCTTTTTAATATGACTAATGGTAAAGTTGTTTTAATTGGTTGTGGTGGCATCTCCTCTGCAAAAGATGCATATGAGAGAATTAAGTCGGGAGCTTCACTGTTACAACTTTATACTGCGCTAATTTATGGTGGCCCTAATATAATAGCCGAAATTAAGAAGGGTTTGGCAGCCCATTTAAAAGAAGATGGTTATGCTAATCTTTCCGATGCAGTGGGTGTGAATCACATCTGAAGGGGTTTGTTAATAATTAAGCGCATTTGGTAGTTTGAAATCTATGAGTTCCCATTTAATTCAAATTTTTGAAAAAAACTTCCCCAGTTATTTCTTAACCAGATTATAGTTTTAAAATTTAATTTAGTTTTGATATTTTTTATGCTCTGTAGATGACAAGAATCCAAAAAATGGCCGATCACATACCAATTATTTCAAGTCTTTCGGAATTAAGTTCAGATTTTGACGCATTTATTATTGACCTCTGGGGTGTAATCCATGATGGCGTCACTTTGTATCCCAAAGTCATAGACTGTTTACAAAAAATTCATAAAACTGGCAAGCCGTATGCGATGCTTACTAATGCTCCACGTCGGGCTGATGCAGTTCGGGCTAGTATGAATCAAATGGGAATGCCAGAATATTTATGTCCTATAATAATGTCCTCGGGGGAAGCGACTCGGCTCGGCTTAGAAGAGATGCGGGAGGAATGGTTTCTCGGGGTCAGAAAAACCTATTTACATATTGGGCCTGCTCGTGATGACGGCTTATTAGATAATTTAGAATTTGAAATGGTGAATATTGTAGGGGATGCCGGATTGATAGTGAATACAGGTCCATGGGGAGATGAAGAGACTGTCAGCGACTATGAACATATACTTAAAGAGGGTGCAAATGCGAAAATAAAGATGGTTTGTGCCAATCCAGATCTTGAAGTAATACGTGGAGGCCGCCGGATAATATGTGCAGGGGCATTGGCAAAACGATATGAGCAACTTGGCGGTGACGTCCTTTATTATGGTAAGCCTCATAAGCCTATTTATGACAGCTGTCTTCATAAAATGGGTAGTCCAAATTTGAATCGGGTTTTAGCAATTGGAGATTCACTTCGGACTGATATATCGGGTGCTAAAAACTTAAACATCAAATCACTTCTTGTGATCGGTGGAATTCATGGTGAAGAATTTGGACTTGCAGCTGGTGATATTTCTACTGATGCTGGACGCCACATAGCCAATGTTTGCACGAAGAAGGGTGTTTGTCCCGATGTGGCTATCCATCATTTATGCTGGTAGCCAGTTATAAAATAAATTTTACAATTAAATTTAACTCCGTTATGCCCAAAATCTTTATATTGAAAGAATTCTTTTTTACAGAAACGAGAATGGCTAAATAAATCATTTAGTGGGCCTAAATCTGATTCATGAGAGGGATAAATTTTGCATGCACTGTTGCTGACAATCTTTGTTGATACCGTTGGGTTTGGTATCATCCTTCCGCTATTGCCCTTTTTTGCTGAGAAGTTTGGTGCTAGTCCTCTTGAAGTAACATTATTGGCCACTGTTTACTCATTTTCACAATTCATTTTTGCTCCTGTGTGGGGGAGGTTTAGTGATCGTATGGGGCGTCGGCCAATAATTTTAGCTACCTTAACAGGTTTATTTTGTGGCTATGTGGCCCTGACCATTACAAATTCTTTACTAATGTTATTCTTAGCCCGCGCCTTTACTGGGGCTATGGCAGCAAATGCTGGAGTGATACAAGCGTTTATAGCTGATGTTACTGATACATCAGCCAGAGCGGGTGCTATGGCCAAAGTGGGTGCTGCACATGGTTTAGGTTTTATAGTTGGCCCTGCTATCGGGGGAATGCTGGCTGGTTCAGACCCCGTAGATCCAAATTTAGTCTTGCCATTTGTGATTGCCGCGTCACTCTCAGCTACGGCCCTTGTAATTGCTTTTTTCCAAGTTCATGAGACGATTTCTGGAGAATTACGGGGTCATGTAGTGCAGCAGCAAAGATCTTTACGTCGCGTTTTTAAAGAAGCAATCCAAATTCCTCAACTAGCATTACTTTTAGTTCTAGTCACTATGACACCATTCGTTTTTTCGGGCATAGAAACAACGTTTGTTCTTTGGTCAGAACGTTTATTGGGTTGGGGGCCATGGCAGAATGGTCAAATTTATACCTTCATGGGTATAACAGCTGCAGCTACGCAGTGGTTTTTGGTGGGGCGTCTTACCAGTCGATTTGGTGAACATCGTTTAATATGTTTTNGAGCGCTAATGATTTTTATAGGCGTTTTGATTTTACCCCAAATGAATGATGCCATTGGGCTATGCATAGCGTTTGGATTTATTGTTTTTGGAGTAAGTNTCAACAACCCATCTCTCTCAAGTCTCGTATCTAAGTACGCTCATCCAGGTGAGCGGGGGAGCCTATTAGGTATATCACAATCCTGTTCAGCGATGGCTAGAATAACAGGACCGGCCTGGGCAGGATTTGTTTTTGGCAGTTTTGGACCAAATTGGCCGTTTTATTCCGGCGCGGTTGTCATGCTTCTTATGTTTTTATTCGGGATGTGGATTAAAACCACTGAAGATTAGGTTGGACCAACAGGGTGATTGAATTAATTTTATTCGCCTTTATTCTTGACGTAGTCATTATTGCTTATTAAAAAATGCCCTCGCCGTTTTGGATTTCGGTTTTTTTGGAAAAGATTATGTCACGTCGATGCAGCATATCAGGTAAGGGAGTTCTTTCTGGCAACAATGTAAGCCACGCTCATAATAAGACGCGCCGCCGGTTTTTGCCCAANATTCANATATCGTCAATGCCNTCCGANATTTTAGGAAGGTCAGTTAAGCTNAAGCTTTCAACCCAAACCATTCGTACGATAGAGAAAAATGGTGGGATAGACGCTTATTTGCTTTCAACCTCCAACAGAAAATTATCTGTTGAGGCACTACAATTGAAACGTAGAATCAAACAAATATCAGAAAAAAACTCGGCTGATTAATAATCCTTAGATTATATTCTCGAACATTCTATTGTTGGTTAGATGGCATCGCAGGCCATCAGAGTTGAGTAGGCACGGTTTATGCTTTTTAATTTTTCCTCGGCGTCAGGATCATCACCATTCGTATCAGGGTGATTTTTTTTTACTAACTTTTTATATTTTTCTTTTACTTCCGCCTTAGTTACGGGAGTATCCAAATCAAAAATTGCTAACGCCTCTTCTTCCAAGGAGCCTGGTTTCGGTCGCCAACCAATATTATGAGTATTTGCAGGATTTTTATTTTTTTTATCCCAGTTATCAGCACCAAACCTTCCAAAATCAATACATGGTGTCGCTCCACTTCCAGAGTTAGTTCCCAAAGGCCAAGTGGGACGCCACCAAGTTGTATCTGCACGTAATTGTTGTTCAATCTCAGTTTGTGATAACCCCGCATGAAAATTCCAACGAGCGTTGTAGAGACGAACGTGTTCTAAACAGAACCAAAAATATTTATCGAGTTCTTTTTTCGATTTGGGTGCTCGATACTTTCCTTCTTTACTGCAGCCGGGAAAATCACATAGACGAGGCTTCGTCTTAATATACGGCTCGCTTAGAATATTAAAAATGTGGTCACGTTTTTTCACAAAGCCAGTATGAGGGTCAGTTGGAACTCATTCAACAATTTTAGAAGGAGAATTTTCAGGAGGGCCCGGTGTATAAATGTGGCCAGCGTTCCTTGACTACTGTGCCGTTACTGTCCATCGCGTGACAGGTGTTAATTTGGTATGGAGTATCTTCTCTTTCGTTCATTGGATTTTTGTTTGCTACTTCTCTTTTGACAGTCTTATATCCGACAGTGCCTATCGGGCGTAATAGGTCAATCATATGTATGCAGCCTTTTGCCCCCCCAAACAAAGATCTTAATTTTCGATTCCAGCCCGGCCCTATATGTTCGCCCTTAAGAGTTTGGAATGTCGTCTCTACACCTGGACATATCTCATAAGGTGTTCCATCCATCGCAACGTCAATTGATGTAATGATGATGTTGTGATCAAGGGTGAGCCGTATCCACATATCGTGAATGGGTACGCCGGGTTTTATAGTGCCTCGATAATCGTTTTGAAAAGAGTACGCCGATGTATCCCTTAGTCGTCCTTCTACGTCCCATTGTCCATCCGATCTTCGGTAGCTGGAAACTTCCATTTTACGATTCTGAATAGGTTCGCGGTCGGCGGGTTTTTCGAGCGGCATCATCATACTCCAAAAATTCTACTTTTTAGGTTTAAAATATTTTTCTCGTTTCAATTAAGTCTCTGGAAGATTCTCTTCTATCTGCTGAGGGGGTGTAATTTGGATTAAAGCCAATCTATTTTTTCGTCGGTTTATTATTTGGAAACGGAATTCTTCAAATATAAATATTTGGCCCTCTTCTGGAATAACTTTTCCAATTTGGATTACCAAACCAGCAATTGTCGCGGCATCATCGTCTGGAAGCTCCCAGTTGAGCCGCCGATTTAAATCGCGTATGGTAACTCTTCCATCTACTAAATAACTACCATCGTTTTGAGAGCGAACCCCAAATGGGACTTCATCATGTTCATCGGCAATATCTCCGACGATTTCCTCTAATATGTCTTCGAGTGTCACGACCCCCATTAAAGAACCATATTCGTCAACTACTAATGCGAAGTGTTCTTGACGGCGCCGAAATGCCTNAAGTTGGTCATGAAGTGATGTGGATTCGGGAATAAACCAAGGTGGTGTTGAAACTGCATCGATATCAATACGGTCTATTGTTCCTAGGTTTTGGTGTACATGAAGTAATAAAACCTTTGCGTGGATAACTCCTACGATATTATCTGGTTCACCTCTCCACAGTGGTATACGTGTGTAGGGGCTATTAACCACTTGTTTGATAATTTCATTTGTGGGCAAATCCGCATCCACCATAACTATATCTTGGCGGTGATGCATAACTTCACCGACATTAACCTCAGATAAATCTAATATAGAACGAAGCATAAGACGTTCGCGTTGGACTGCAGGTTCATCACCCATATGTAGGTCAATGGCACCACGGAGTGTCTCTTCCGAAATAGCTAATTCGTCATCTGAGTTAAATTTCTTCCTAAACGGGCGCAATGTGACAGAGATCAAAATATTTATGGTATGAGTAATTGGGGATAAAACAGCAACAACGTACTTAAATGTTGGTGCAACTAAAAGTGCTAACCGGTCCGCATTGTGGAAGGCATATGTTTTTGGCATGACCTCGCCAAAAATTAGAACTAAGGCGGTCATGGCAATCGTTGCATAAATTACACCAGCTTCACCAAAGAGTCCTATCATTAGACTGGTAGCTAAGGCAGAGGCTAAAATGTTGACGAGATTGTTGCCTAGTAAAATTGCTCCAATTAATTTATCTCTATTAGAAAATAGTTTAGTTACAATAGCGGCGCGTCTGTTGCCGCGTTTTTGTAGAAGATGAATGCGTGGTTTTGATGCAGCTGTTAAAGCGGTTTCCGATCCAGAAAAAATTCCAGAAACAATGAGCAATATAACAATACCACCAACGGTAGCGAGTGTTTCAGTCTCCATTTCTCGGTTGTCCTATTAAATACCTTTAAAATAATTCAACATTATTCTATTGGGAATATTGAATTTTTTGCTCTTCGATTTAAAACTTCGATAACGCTGTCTCTTTCAACTTCTGAAGTGATAAAAGCATTACCAACACCACGTGTAAGAATGAAATTAAGTTGGCCATTTTTTACTTTCTTATCTCTTCGCATGTGGTCAAGTAAGACTTCGCTGTCGTAATTTCTTTCGAAAATGTCATCCAATTGGGTCGGTAGACCCATCGACAAAAAATGTTTTTGAACCCGCGTAGCTTCTTCCTTAGCACAAAAGCCCATTAATACCGATAGATCAAAAGCTAAAAGCATTCCAATTGCTACAGCCTCTCCATGAAGAAGGCGAGAATTGTAACCCATTTCTGCTTCCAGAGCATGACCAAATGTGTGCCCAAAATTAAGAAGGGCACGGTTACCTGTTTCTTTTTCATCTTGATTCACAATTTTAGCTTTGGCCCTGCAGCTCTCCATAATCGCATATTTTTGGAGACCTTCATCTCCTTTGATTAAGGCTTCGCCATTTATCTCTAGCCATTCAAAAAATTTCTTATCTCCGATAATTCCATATTTAACTACCTCGGCATATCCTGCTAGAAGCTCACGCTTTGGCAGTGTTGCCAAGACGCTTGTATCTATTAAAACACCCTTTGGTTGATAAAAGGTTCCAATTAAATTCTTTCCATGTTCTGAATTCACCCCGGTTTTTCCTCCGACAGAACTATCCACCTGAGCTAAAAGAGTTGTTGGGATTTGGAAATAGTTTATTCCTCTTAAAATTATACTTGCTGCAAACCCCGCTAAATCACCTATAACACCCCCCCCAAAAGCTATTAGGCTAGTCGAGCGTTCAGGATTTTTATCGAGTATTTTTGAAATGATATTTTGAAAGTGACTAAATCGTTTTGTAGATTCACCCGGGGGTAGTGTGACAACAGAATAAGCTAGTTTTTCGGCATCTAAAGCATGAACAAGCTTAGTTAAATGAAAATCGGCAACATTTTGGTCGGTTATTATTATTACCGAAGTGTTTTTAATTAAAGATGGAATAAATTGGCCTAAATTTTTAATTAAATTGCTACCTATCACGATATTGTAACTTCGGTCTTGTAAATCCACTTTAAGAATATCAGGATTCTGCATAATAGCTGACCTACCTATCTCGCATACTTACATTAAATGTTTCTAGAGCGCTGATGACCTGCTTTACAGTAATATCAGGTGCCTCATATCCGCTGTCTATGACAATGTCAGCTTGGCTGTAAGATGGGTATCGTTGGTTGATAAGTTGTTGGAGTTTTGCCCTTGGATTTGTATTCTTTAGCAGAGGTCGGTTATTACGACTTCTGGTGCGTGATAATAAAAGTTCAATATCAGCACGAATCCATATAGAAATTGCATTTTTTTTAATACGTTCCCGCGTGTCTCTATTAACGAAGGCCCCACCTCCGGTTGCCAAAACGTGAATAGGTTCGTTTAAAAGTCTAGAAATTACCTTCTTCTCTCCATCACGAAATTTAGGCTCTCCATATAAATCGAAAATGTCGGATATCGAACATCCAGCTGCCTTTTCTATTTCATCATCTGCATCAACGAATGGCAAGTTAAGGGCATTTGCTAATCTTTGACCTATGCAGGTTTTTCCAGCCCCCATCAGTCCCACTAATACAATGGTTTTTGAAATTTCTGGTAAAAATTGTTGTTTCATTTATCAGTCAAAAAAATCTCAAGGCCTTTACCTTGTTGAAACAATTAACCATGAAAGATAAAATGCCTAAATTTTGTCATGATTAAAGTATACTAATAATGATTTAGTCTGCGTTATTATCCATATGTTATATGCTATCAATAAAATGAGTTTTGATAAATATAAAGTATTGATTAAGGAAACTGTTTTTTAACCTGTAGGAATATTTGGTACTAAATATGCGTCTAAATCTTTTAATATTAATTAGTCTTCTTGTTTTAATATTAGGTTCTGTTGCCTTTTTTCTAATATGGGAAATTCCCGCTCCAACTACAAATATAGAAAAGATATTGCCTGATGAACGGTTTCCCAAATAAAAAACTTATATTTTCGGTCTGCTTGGTTAGTTGCATTACATTTTTACTGGGACCAAAAGTACCTACTGTTGTTGCCGAGTCTTTAGAGTTAAATGAAGCACCCAAATTTTTGAAGTTACAGGCTAAAAATACTCCTATCCAACTGGTTCCAAAAAAAACTGATTCAAAAAAGAGAAAAGTGGGACATGGAGCTGCAAACCAAGATCAACCTATAGGGTACAGACCTATTTCGCCATCCGGAAGAGTCAATACTCCTGTTGCTGTGCACAACTTGAAAGAATTAGATAGGGATTCGATAGGCCTTCTTGATGATAGTCAGGGTGGTTTAGGGGCAGATATGTGGTTAGGCATTAGCCGCTCCTTTGTTACAAGATTGTTGGCCTTATTACCGTCCCGAATTAATTCACCAATAATGCGTAATCTAATGAAACGATTACTTTTGACTGAGGCCGTTGCTCCAAAAAATAATAAGTTAGAACCTGCACTCTTGCCATTGAGAATAGGTGCGTTATTTGAAATCGGAGATTTGGAGTCCGCCCTAGCATTAATTTCTTTAACATCGAATCGAACATCTGAGGAAGGTTTAGCCCGTATCGGAATAGATGGGCGTCTATTTGGGAACGATACTGCAGGAGCTTGCCAATTAGTGCAGGTACACAGTGATCAATTCAAAGGAGTTTACTGGCAAAAAGCTGCTGCCTTTTGTCTTGCTATGGCTGGTAAAACGGCACAAGCAAATCTAATCTCTGATGTTCTAGCAGAGAAAACAAATTCTCTACACCCTGCATTTTTCTCTGCAATGGATAAACTTTCCGGAGCAGCAAGTCCGAAAATAATTAGTTTAAAAAGTCCTTCCGCTTTAATGTTATCGCTGATGCGTTCCGCAGGTTTGATTTTGCCTGAAGATGTGGTTGAAGAAGCCACCCCTTCGGCGCTCCGTTCTATAAGTTTAAGTCCAAATGCACCTGTTAAGGTCCGTCTTGCAGCAGGAGAATTGGCAAGAGGACTAGGAGTAATCGGTTCCAAGCGTCTTGGAGAAATTTATAATGCTATAGATTCAGATTCGACTTTGATAACTAATCCTATTAAATACCTGTCGGAAAATTGGGGACCTACGGGTCGTGCTATATTGGCACAAATAGTTGAAAAGCAGGAAGATACCGTCGAACGTGCAAAACTTATTGATGGAGCCCTTAAATTAGCTCAAAAAAAAGGTGAATGGAAAATTACAGCACTAGCTATTGTCCCCTATGTTGAGACTATAAAACCTACTGCAGAATTAGCTTGGTTTTCTGGTACTGCCGCTAGAATATTCATAGCTACTGGGAATTACAAATCGGCCCGAGCCTGGCTTGAATCTTCGAAAGACCGAGAGACGAAATTGAGTGATAGGATGGACCTTTATCCGTTAGTAACATTAATTACTAAAGATGATGTTGCTAAAGTTCAAGTAGTTGAATTGAGGGGCTGGTGGAAAACACAAAATGTTTTAGGTAATCGCGGTTTATCAAAGGCAAGAACCTTTTTTAGTCTTTTAAATGCCATGGGTGTATCAATACCCTCAGATCTTTGGGCGGAGGTCTTAGATGACGGGAAACCGATAAAAGAGATTGGACCAAAGGCCACTATAAGAAATGCATTATCTCAGGCCGCTGAAAATGGCAGTCGTGGCGCAACTGTAGCCATGACCTTGATAGCACTCGGTGAACGAGGAACACTAGATCAAAATCTGTTTGCGGTCGAAATGTCGATCAAAGCGTTAAGGCGTATCGGGTTGAAACAGGAGGCCCGAGCTATAGCATTGGAAACGGCGGTCGGGGCAGGTTTATAGAG
Source organism: Rhodospirillales bacterium (assembly GCA_002727395.1). Taxonomy (GTDB): domain Bacteria; phylum Pseudomonadota; class Alphaproteobacteria; order MPNO01; family UBA2964; genus UBA2964. The sequence continues at coordinate 13,621 of PBWY01000006.1, forward strand.
GAGATCCATTCTTATTACAGACGCAAGAAAAAAAGAAACTAAAGCTAAGGTTCCTGTAAAGTTGGCATTTCTTGAGAGGTTAACCGCTGAACTCGGATCCGCAAAAAATACCATAAATTCTTATCGTCGAGATTTAGAATTATTTGAAGATGTTTTAAAAGAAAAGATTTCTAATTTAGATAAAATAAAAGCAGATCCTATAGGTCAACGTTCTTCAAAATTATCTCAAAACAAACAAAAAGAAACAGATACTTTGAAAGAATTGAGAGATTTACAGCTTCTCTTTGAAGATGACTTAAAAAAAGAGGAAATTTGTAATCTGAAGAAGAAAGCTAAAAATAATTCTTTGGAGGCTATCAGAGTTTCTAGCGAGTTTGTTCGGGAGTTTATGGCTTTAAGCCCCAAAAAAAACAAAAAAAAAGAGGCGGCTTACAAAAACACAAAAGAGAATGTTGCAAACCCAAACACTATGCGTCGCCGCTTATCAGTTTTACGCCATTACTTTCGCTTTATGGTTTCAGAAAAACTTATAGAAAATGATCCAACAAAACATATTTATTTTCCACGTCGAGGCAGTCGTCGTCCTAAATATTTGAAAGAACCAGAAATTAAGAAACTAATTGAGGCGGCACGACCGACTCTTAAATCCAGTTTTCGCGAAGTTAGGCTCTATACATTAGTTGAAATATTATATGCGACAGGTTTACGGGTATCTGAGCTTGTTGGGTTGCCAATAGCGGCTTTGGAGCGTGACCTATCAATTGTAACCTTAAAAGGTAAGGGTGGCAAAGAACGAATTGTCCCGTTGGGGGATCCGGCGAGGGATGCTATCGAGATTTGGCGTGACAAACGAAAACATTTTATCAAGAATTCTCACTCTATTTGGTTATTTCCAAATGACAAATCTGAGAAGGATGAGCACTTACCAAGATATGTATTTGCCTATGAGCTTAACAAGCTAGCAGAAGATTGCCTTAAGAAAAAAGTGTCACCACACTTTTTACGACATTCGTTTGCGACGCATTTATTAGCAAACAATGCTGATCTTCGAACAATTCAAGAATTGCTCGGGCATACGGATATTTCCACAACTCAAATTTATACTCATATTCTGGAAGAACGTTTAAAAAAGACTGTTCAAAACTTTCATCCAATGGCAAAAGATTCTATATAAGTTTTGCAAGCAAGGATATTTAGTGCAGAGGAATATATGCCAAG
>PBWY01000033.1 GCA_002727395.1 Rhodospirillales bacterium
TTCTTTTTAGAAAAAATATCAGTGAAAATACCGCACAGATATCCGAAACCAACGAGATACTACGTTTTATATTTATATGTTTCACTGCAACTGGGGCGTTAATTGGTTGCACTTCAAGGTCACAACTTTTGTTATAAACTACGGTGACATCAGCCCACTTTGATAACCTCCTTAAATGTTCAGAAAAAAAGAAAAACATTGTCAGAGGAGTAGCTGAAATAACACAAATTCTTGGTATATTTGATTTCATTCGTTGAATATCTCACCGACTTTTAATAGAAAAATTCAAATTTATTTTTAGTTATGCGCCCATAAAAATTACAGAGACACGCACTTTGATGCGAATTCCTTAGCCACAGGGTCATGTGAAATTAGCATTACCAACTTTGAGCTTGCCGCTAATTCCTGTAACAACTTAAGCACCTTGCGTTTGCTATCCATCTCCAAACCGGAAATAATTTCATCCAGGGCCAAAACATCAGCCCCATGATATAGAGCGCGAGCTAAGACTAAGCGCTGTTTTTGCCCACCACTGAGTTTGTCTCCATCTGGGCCAACTGTTGAGTTTAAAAAATTCTTTTGGGAAATACCTTCATCTATTAAACCCACCTGCTCCAACGATGATGTAGCCAAGACCTCTTCCGAGCCTGAGATATTTTCAGTTTTTAACATAGTCACATTTTCCAGAATTGTTCCCGGAATAATTAGTGGGTCCTGCGGCGCATAAAAAATATTTAGTGGGCAAATAACCGGCGGATCGCCAATGGCCCCATTAATTACAACATTGCCCTCTGTTGGTTTACGGATTCCACAAATTAGATCCATTAATGTTGTTTTTCCGACCCCAGACTTTCCTGTTATTAAAACGAAATCGCCTGCACAAAATTCTTCATTAACACCTCCGAATAAGGGATTATGCGGACTATATTGAAACCCTACATTTTCTAACGAAATTCTACTTTCAATCTTATTAAGACAGTCATCTTGGATTTTTTCTTTAACTTTCTGCTTTGGAGCTAGCTCATGCGCTGTGCTTGGTTCCAATAAAGTTACTACATTATGAAGAACTGCCCTATTATATTGAAAGCTTATAAGGGCATTTGAGATGGAGGTTACAATCGGCAAAATTCTTAGCCCGGCACCAGCAACAAATACTAATTCAGAAAAACCCATTTCTTCTGAACGACTTACCCAAGCAACAATTATAATTATAAAAAATGCAAGAAATAGCTCTAAGAAATACCTTGGAGCCCCAGAGAGAAGATTCGCCAACCTGTCGTTTCTAGCGAAATTATTTGATGACTTCAAAAGCATTGAAACGGCGTTCTCATGTAAACTGAGAACGCTGAGTTGTCTCCATCCGTTACAAAAGGCTACGGACAATTCGCTAAGCTCCTCGAGGGAATGATTTGATTTATCTCCAAACCGGCGAGAAAGACTTTTAAATTTAAGCAAATACAACAAAACAATTGGCGTGATCACTACTACCATCAACAGAAGAAATCCGGGTGACACTAGAAGGACCACTAGTAAAATTCCAAACAAAATAACGAGTTCCCCGATAACCCTGAGGAAAGGCTCAAGAATACCCTTCCCAACATGAGTAACCTGCCTGACAATCACATCTGACATAGCACCACTCGCTTTTTGCTGTTCATTTTTCGCTTGGCTCCGACTATCAAGTGTGTTGCTAAATAAAAGCAAACGAAGGGAGGTCTGCAACTGGGTAGACTGCAACAAAATAAAATTTTGTAGAGCTAAACCTGCTAAGAAACGCAGAAGAAAAACAACAACACAGATGGTAGATTGCTCATTAAATGTCAGTGAGGATAAATGTAAATAATTTAAAATACCTGCATTTTCTATTCCTGTTTTTGGTTGTTGCAGAGCTGTGTTTACAAACGAAGCTAACAAAAGCAAAGCGGCAACTTCAAGGACGGCTAGTGTTATGCCAGATATACTGAGCCTCCAAAATTTAAATTTTAGCTTCTTTAGAATCCGGCAAAAAACCATTATGTCATCAATATTGATAACTCTTTTTTTATTTGGTTTTTCAGTTTTAGTTAACGACATTTTTGTACTATAATTACATATCTAGGCATCAGTATGCGTTTTGATATTTCGAGCTATTGATCATTATCATTTTTAAATTGCAATCAATAAACCTTGCTATCAGTTTGATAAAAATCACAAAGAAAACCGTGAATACCATTTTGAAACTTTTGAAAACTTTCTGACTCTAAAAACCTATCAATTGCTAATCTATAGTCTTCTTTTTCTTCGCTGGTTAAACGGAAACAATAGTTAAGACAGGATTCTAGGTTTTCAAAATCATTTAGAGCGATAAAAGTATCTTTTGGGATATAATCTTTTATATCAGGGGCTCCCCAATATATCGGTATACACCCGGAAAAAAATGAATCGAAGATCTTCTCGGTTATATAACCCGACATGGACATATTCTCAAAACACAGCGAAAAGTCATAGCGCCGATATATTTCGGACTTAAAAGATGGTTGGGCAACCTTTATACCAGCTTTAAAAAATTTTAAAAACCAATAAAGCGACGAGAAAGGACTCCGCAAATGGATACGGTTCCAGCCAAACCCATAAAGATCAAGCTTTCCCTTTATACTAAATTTTTTGATCGCTGAGAGTCTTTTCCCATAACCATTAAAACATTTAGCTTTCTTAAAATGCGCTCCGGCTATCAGCGCAACATTGGGCAGTCTATCGGTCCCTTTCTTAGGTTCTTGCAAGGCCGAATAATCTCTATTAGTCCAATAAAATTTGTGTAATTTTTTGGCTACCTTTTGGGGTGGTAACTTATATCCATCACCAAATGTATTATGTAAAAACACTTTATCAAATACATCCGCCAGTGATCCTATATTAATATAATCATCGGGTTTGATTAGTGGAGGCTCCAAAAGAATAGCAGCCTTTTTTTCTAACCGTTTCCCATTAAAGTTTAACGCTCTTCTAGCAGGAGCTCCCAAACTCCAGTAATGAAACACACAATTTTTATAACTATTTTTAATTTCTACATATAAATCGGCCGTAAACACCGGATAACCATTTTCCTCCAGAGTCTGCTTAAGTTCAAAATTTGGCTTCAATGTATTATCACGATTCAGCGGAGTTTCTAAATCAAAAAATAAATTATCATAATAATGATAGGACGGCGGATCGATTAAAATTACAACGCCATGCCTTGCAGAGGCCCTTTTCAAATTTTTTCTATTTTTTTTAGTCAAAAATTAAAAACTTTATTACAGGTCATTTAGCAAACGTAATGTGGAAGAAAAATCTCGATGGTGATTGCCGATAAACAGACCGTTGCGCTGGATACAATCTGCATTAGGCAAAGAGCCCATACACTCAAAGTTCATATATTCTAAAACCTTTTGCTCAGTAAAATTGCCAGCAACGATAGGACGATATTCAAAACCGTTTTTATCTAAGAATTGTCTCAATTGATCTCTACTATAGTCAGAATTGGGGCGTACAATTAGGCTAAATCCAAACCAACTGCTTTTACCGATCTCAGCTTGAATGATAATCCGAGGATGTTCCTCCATAATTTCCTTAAACACTTCTGCATTTTTTTGTCGGGCTTTTATAAAACAGGGTAATTTTTTCAGTTGCTCTGCTCCCAGTGCACCTGAAAATTCCAATGGGCGTAAGTTATAACCAGGAAGAACAAACCTAAAGGACTCCTCAAAAAAGTCTGCACTTTTACCGTTAGTCACAAGATTCTTTTCCGGAAGATCACGAGTCCATCCGTGGGCACGCAGACATAACAAGATATGATAAAGTTCTTGATCGTCAGTTAAAATTAATCCACCCTCCATGGTGGAGATATGATGAGAAAAAAAACAGCTAAAACTGCTCAAAATTCCAAAGGTCCCGGCTTTCTTGCCATCAAATTCTGCTCCGAGAGACTCACAATTGTCTTCAAGTAGATAAATATCTTTACCTTCTATAATCGAGTTTATCTTATTAAAATCATTAGGATTTCCCAAAAGATTTACAGAAAAAATCAGTTTGGTTTTTTTACTAATTGCATCCGTAAGTTGGTCCAAGTTGAAATTCATAGTGTTAATATCAACATCAACGAATTTAATTTTTAATCCATACTGTGACAAAGGTGTGTAAGTAGTCGCCCATGAAACTGCGGGTACGATTACCTCGTCACCCTTTTTTAATGGTAAATTTTTTTTAAAAAAAAGGGCTGCAATCATTAACAAATTAGCTGAAGAACCCGAATTTACCATTACTGCAAATTTTCGATTGTGAAAATCCGAGAACCTTTTCTCAAAATTCGACACTTCCTGGCCCATCGTAAAATGACCGCTATTAATTACACGCTGAATAGCTTCAATTTCTTTGCTATTCCAGGTAGACGTTGCAAGCGGATAAGACACTTTAGTCAATTATATACACCTTTATAATAATCGTAAGTTTTTTTTATACCTTGAATTAGGTCGGTAGAAGGTGACCAACCCCATTCTATCGATTTTTTTATGCAGTTAAGTTTTTTCTTCATCCCAACCGGTTGCGCACTGTCAAACACAAAACGACCCTGGAATCCGATCACATTACCTACAGCATCATAATATTCTTCAATTGTATAATCTTGGCCTAATCCAGCATTCATAATTGTTGGAAGGCTTTCGAACCTATCACATGCTTCCCATATCAAGCCTGCAAGGTCACCCACAAACATAAATTCTCTTCTTACTGTTCCGTCGCCCCAAATAGTTACACTGCTATTCCCATTAACAACTGCTTCATGAATTTTATGAATAATTGCTGGAATCAAATGGGCATTTTCACCGTCAAATTTATCAAATGGGCCATAAAGATTGCAGGGGATAATGGATTTATAATTTAATTCCTTAAATTGCTTAGAAATATAATCGCACATCCGTATAGCTAGAATTTTAGATAACGCATAACCCTCATTTGTTGGTTCGAGGGCACCGGTTAGGATATCGGTTTCTTGTAGCGGAACATTCCTATTTCTCGGGTAAATACAAGAGCTTCCAAGATTTAATAAACGACTTATGCCACATTCTTTTGCTGCAGTGATGACATTTGTACCTAGCCGAAGATTTTCCGATAAAAATCCATAAGGATCTGCAATATTAGCTTTTATACCCCCTACTCTTCCAGCAGCATGGATAATTACGTCTGGTTTGTTCTTTGATAGAAAGTCAACAATAGCGTCAAAGTCTAACAGGTCTAGCTCTTGTCTCGTCGGACCGAGAATTTGGAAATGGCGCGCATTAGTATGGGCCAATGCGTTGCGACCCACCATTCCACTTGCCCCTGTTAATAATATTCTCATAAAATAACTCACTATAGGCAATTTTAGTAGATTACTAATTAACCCAATTTTAATTATTTAATAGGACAAATATATCAAACACTACTGTCTATTTGACGTAGAGTTAATCTCATGTCTGAATCAACCATTTCCTCAACAAGCTCTTCAAACTTAACTTTAGGCTTCCAGCCTAACTTTTTTCTTGCCTTCGTTGCATCTCCAAGCAAAGTGGCTACCTCTGCGGGCCTCAAATAACGATGATCAATTTTAACTATTGGTTCTTCTGAATTTCCTTTATCGCGGTTCAGCCAAAAAGCCTTCTCATCAGTACCTTCGCCGCGCCATTCTATTTCCATTTCAAGACAATCAGCAGTTGCATTGATAAAGTCTCTTACAGAGTACTGTTCTCCAGTTGCAATAACAAAATCTTCTGGAAACTCTTGTTGTAACATAAGCCATTGCATTTCTACGTAATCCCTTGCATGACCCCAGTCACGCAGGGCCTCCAAATTACCTATACCCATATCATGCTCTAAACCCATCTTGATACGGCAGAGGGCCCTACTAATTTTTCGTGTGACAAAGGTCTCACCTCGAACCGGACTTTCGTGATTAAAAAGAATACCGTTACAAGCAAACAAACCATAACTTTCACGATAATTGATCGTAATCCAATGAGCATAAAGTTTGGCAACAGCATAAGGACTTCGGGGATAAAACGGCGTATTTTCAGTTTGAGGGCTTTCTTGGACCAGTCCATAAAGTTCCGATGTACTGGCTTGATAAAATTTTGCGGTCTCTTCAATCTTTAATGTCCGCATTGCCTCTAGGATCCTTAACGTTCCCAGCGCATCTGAATTAGCAGTATATTCCGGTTCCTCAAAACTCACCCCTACATGCGATTGAGCTGCCAAATTGTATATTTCGTTCGGTTCTACTTTTTCCATAATATGGAGAAGACTCGAAGCATCCGTCATATCACCATGATGCAGAACAAACTGGCCATCGGTTGAATAATGACTATTAAAAAGGTGGTCAATTCTTTGGGTATTAAAACTAGAAGATCGCCTTTTTACACCGTGGACAATGTAGTCCTTTTTCAACAACAATTCCGCCAAATAGGACCCGTCCTGTCCGGTTATTCCGGTAATTAAAGCCGTTTTCATATTTTTGTCCTATTTTCTGACATCTAAATCTTTCGACCATTCAGATTAGGTGACAATCATAAAATCTGAAGCCGTGGATTTCTATAGAGAAATAACATCAAAACCTTTTTATTCCCATAGTGATTAAATCTATTGGTAGCCATAAAACGCCGCTACGTGACAAATTTATAGGGATAAAACCTAAGAATTAAAAACAATTTACTAATTGATTAAGACAGTAAATATTTTTACCTAACAATTATTGGTAGCGGGAGAGGGACTTGAACCCCCGACACGCGGATTATGATTCCGCTGCTCTAACCAGCTGAGCTACCCCGCCACAATAATTGATTCGTAAGGCTAACTAATAAAGCGAGCCCTATTAGTCCTTTAAATCTAATCTAGTCAAGTACCAAGAAACTCAAGTATTCGCATTTTCCCGATTAATCCACCCACCACCTAGTACACGGTCCCCTTCGTAAAAAACACAAGCTTGTCCTGGTGAGACACCTATTTCCGAAACAGCTAGTTCTACTTCTGCTTTAGATTTTTCTAACATTTTCAATGCGGCTGCTACTGGCGGCCGCATTGACCTGACCTTGACTTCACATTCAATTGTTTTCCCTACAAGTATTTTATCTCCAAGCCAATTAACATCTGATAAAGTAATCAATTTAGTTTTTAATGCCTCTTTAGGACCTACAATCAATTTTTTTGAATTTGGTTCAATCTTAAGGACATAGAGAGCTTCACCTGCACTATCAAGATTTAGCCCGCGACGCTGTCCGACTGTATAATGAATAACACCTTTATGTTGACCGAGAACATTTCCATGAATGTCAACAATATCTCCAACTTGAGCGGCATCTGGGCGACGTTTAAGAACAACATCGGAGTAGCGACCTTGCGGAACAAAACAAATATCCTGACTATCTGGCTTCGCAGCAACCGGCAATTCATAACGTTCTGCGAGTTTCCTAGTTTCCTCCTTGGTAAGCTCCCCTAGTGGAAACCTTAAAAATTCTAGTTGGTCGGGCGTGGTGGCAAAGAGAAAATAACTCTGATCTTTTTTTTCATCGATTGCTCTAAACAAACCTAGTCCATTCTTTCCTTGGACGCGCCTAATATAATGCCCCGTGGCCAAGGCATCGGCTCCTAAATCGCGGGCTACACCCAAAAGATCTCTAAATTTGACTGTTTGATTGCAAAGCACACATGGAATGGGTGTCTCTCCACGAATATAGGAGTCCGCAAAAACATCAATGACCTCGTCTCGGAATTGATTTTCATAATTTAGTACATAATGTGAAATGCCGATTTTATCAGCCACTTTTACCGCATCTTCTATATCTTGACCGGCACAACATGCTCCCTTCTTATGCAATGATGCCCCATGATCATAAAGCTGAAGTGTTACACCTACGACCTCATATCCCTCCTCCGCTAGCAAGGCCGCGGTAACTGAAGAATCTACGCCCCCCGACATAGCCACCACCACCCTACCATTTGTAGGGACTGTATCCAAAATTGGTTTTTTCATGTATCGAAATATAAAACGACTAATTTTGATTGAAAGGATTTTTTAAATAAAAAGAGTTTAATAATCTAGTAGGTTCTTTTGCTCCACAGGAACCAAAACTACCATCCCGTTAAGTTCATCAGTTACTCTTATTTGACAGGCCAATCTAGAAGTATTTAATCGACCCCAAGTTAGATCTAGCATTTCACTTTCTTCATCACTAATTTTTGGCAATTTATCGGCCCAACCCGGACAAATTATCAGATGACAAGTGGAACAGGCCATTGCTCCGCCACAAACCCCCTCAATTTTGATATGATTTTCCCAGGCGACCTCCAGCAAAGTCATTCCCTGCTTTGCTTTCACCGCTAAAGACTTACCGTCTGGTAATTTAAATATTATGGAAACCAATTTAACTCTTAATTATTGACCAATTTGCGATCACAGAGACTTTTCCAAGACGCGATAAATCGGTCGATATCATCTCCAGTAGTTGTCCAGCCTAAACTAACCCTAATTGCACATCGTCCCAATTCTTCCGGAACACCCATTGCGGCTAGTACATAAGGTGTCTCTATTCTTCCTGACGAGCAGGCGGATCCAGCGCTTATCGATATACCATCTAAATCAAGGCCCACAACCTGCACTTCACTTTTAAGGCCTTTAGTCGCAAATTTCGAAGTGTTAGGCAACCGGTTAAGATCCCGACCGAATACCATCGCGTCCGGCTTTATTTTTAAAACACGACATTCCATAGCATTCCTCAGTTTCGCTAAATTGGAGAAAGAGGGTAGCCCTGATAAAGCGGCATCCGCCGCGACCCCGTACCCTACAATTCCTGGTACGTTCTCTGTACCTCCCCTCAAACCACTCTCTTGTCCACCGCCATGTATAAAACTTGAGATATTCTTGAGGTTTCTGCAAACCAAAGCTCCCACCCCCTGTGGACCACCAATTTTATGCGCCGAAATAGCTAAACTGTCGGCGCCAAGGGACTCAAAATTCACGGGAATTTTACCAACTGCTTGAACGGCATCACAATGGAAAAAAGCTCCAAATTTTTGGGTTAAACGAGCAACTTCTTTTACCGGCTGTATTATACCCGTTTCATTATTTGCGAACATTATTGATACAGTGGTTTGCTTTTTACTATCAGATAATAGCTGTTCCAACGCTCCAAGATCGAGAATACCGTTTTCTCTTACAGGGCAAATAACAATATCTTTACGTATATTGATAATAGATTCATGTTCTATTGCAGAAACAATTAACCTCTCAGCATCAACCGAACGAAGTGCATGGTTATTTGCCTCAGTTCCACTGCCAGTAAAAATAACGTTTTTCGTACTACCGCCCACTAAAGCTGCTACCTGTTCTCGAGCCTTTTCAACACAAGAACGAGCTACCCTGCCATCCTTGTGAACCGAAGAAGCGTTGCCCCATCTACGCATCGAGGTTACGACAGCATCTATAACTTCAGGACGACTTGGAGCCGTAGCATTGAAATCTAAATAACTTCGTTTCGTCAAAGTCACAGGGGTAAATTATCTAGCAATAGCGAATGAAGAAGAGTTGTCATAGACTGCCGTTTCTGTCGTCTCGATACGTTGTTCACAGATGTCTTCGACTGAAATAGACCTCAGGAAACCAAAAATTTGATTGCCTAGAGCTTCCCATAAAACATTAGTATCGGTTTTATTCAGTTTGCGTTCTGGGATTGGGTCTTCAACAGCGCTAATTATATCTGAAATAAGTATTTTATTTGGAGATCTACTCAAAATATAACCACCTCCCGGCCCTCTAATAGACTTGACTATACCGGCAGCTCTCAATTTAGAAAATAATTGTTCTAAATATGACAAAGAAATCGCTTGAAAATCCGCGATTTGCCTTAAAGACAAAGGAGTCTTTACACCCCGTTTTGCTAAAAAGACAATGGCTGCAACAGCATATCTTCCTTTACTGCTTACTCTCATAACTATTTATATTCCTTATTAAAGTTTGAAATAATGTACATAATTCAATTATATAGGGACCCTGTTATCGAGAAACTTGTATTTTATTTACGGGAATCAATATATTCACGCGCTTTGCATTAATCGATTGCCTTAAATTATTTAAGGTTGAGGAATTTATGGTGCTAAGTTAAATGCGTCAATAACCTGATTACCCCTATCAAAAACAGAAACGAGGAGAAATTTCTTATATGCCCGAGGTTATCTTTAACGGTCCTGACGGCCGCCTAGAAGGTCGTTACCATCACTCTAATGAACCAAATGCTCCTATTGCTCTCGTTCTTCACCCTCACCCCCAGCAGGGTGGAACAATGAACAATCGTGTGGTGTTTGAGGTATATCAGACGTTTGTAAAAAAAGGGTTCTCAACTCTTAGGTTTAATTTCCGAGGTGTTGGACGTTCTCAGGGTGAGTATGATGAGGGTATGGGGGAGTTAAGTGACGCAGCTTCAGCTTTGGACTGGATGCAATCGACAAATCCTGATGCATCACAATGCTGGGTTAGTGGTTTCTCTTTCGGTGCATGGATTTGTATGCAACTGTTAATGCGTCGTCCAGAGATTGATAGTTTTGTCGCTCTCTCCCCACCAGCAGATGAATATGACTTTGCCTTTCTCGCTCCGTGTCCCGCATCAGGCTTATTTGTTCATGGAGTAAATGACTCAATGGTTCCTGGAGATTCTGTCCAAGCATTGGCAAAAAAATTAGAAGCGCAAAGAAAAATTAAGGTCGACCTCCGATTATTAGACGGTGCCAACCATTTTTTCCACAACAAGGTTGAAGAACTTACCGATAATGTGAATGACTATCTGGAAAAGCAGATGCAAGCGATCGAAGCTGCAAGACAAAATAACTAATAAAATGTTATAGCTGGGGTTTAGAATAAAATTTACCACCAGAAACTGGCATCCGAACGCCAGTAGTATTAGGAAGAGTTAAATGGAGGCCCCTTATGCTTCTTACAGCTAAATAGGAAAACGCCTGAGCCTCCAGCGCATCACCTTGCAAGCCAATGCATTCAATAGGTTCAACCTTTTCGCCTAAAGAAGATGTTAATTTTTTCATCAAGTAATGGTTGTGTCTACCTCCTCCGGTAACAAGCCACCTTTTGGGCTTTTTAGGAAAAAATTTTATAGAACCTTTAATTGTTTCGGAGGTTAACGCGGTTAGAGTTGCTGCTCCATCCTCCACAGACATCTCATTAGGTATGTGAATTTCAAATTCGTTCCTATCCATTGATTTTGGAGGTACTTTTTTTAAATATTCACTGGATAGAAACTCATTCAATAACTTTTTACATATTCTGCCGGATGCAGCAATTTCACCATTATAATCAAAAGACTGACCTAATTTAGAGTTAACCCAGTCATCGATAAGAGCATTTCCGGGACCAATATCAAATGAAACCATGGATGTTTCATGACCATCTATATAGGTTATATTGGATACACCCCCAATATTAAGGACCACTATTGGCATTTCCATTTCACTTGTTAAGGCCAAGTGGTAGAGTGGGACAAGCGGGGCCCCTTGTCCTCCGTTTTCTATATCATTTGTCCTAAGATCAGAGACTACATCAATATTTGTTTCATCTGCTAACAAAGCCCCATCACCAATTTGGTAGGTCCGACCTTTATCAGGTTCATGCAGAATTGTGTGACCATGAAACCCAATCACATCAATGTCGTCGCTTTTTAAATCTGCTTTCTTTAATAAAATGCGTACTGCCTTGGCATGCAATAGCGTTAATTTATTTTCGACAGGTTCTATAGACCCCTTTTCCCAGAGTATTGACCGTAAATTTTTACGAAAATTTAAGTCATAAGGTAAACATATTGACATACCGGCTCTAACATACCTGTCTCCATCCGTCTCTAGCAACGCAGCATCAATGCCATCAAGAGAGGTTCCACTCATCAGACCAAGGGCTAACATGTTTTTATATTTGGCATTTTCAATCATTGCATTCAAAACCATTGGAACCGATACTTATAATTTATTCAATTTGAATTTTATTGGTAACTGTTATGACTAAACCTCTATTGGTTCGTAAGTACGAGTCGGAAGCCGCTTGGAAAGGTCCTAGCCTATCTAAATCCAATGATTGGACTTACAACTTAAATGCCGCAGACATTCGGGAAATTAATGAAGCCCTTTCTCATGTAAAATCGAAAAATTTAAAAGTGCCAAATTTTTCGAAAAGGCATTTTCCTATTCCGCATTTGGCAAAAATTCTAACTCAAATTCTTGAAGAATTGGAAAATGGTCGCGGATTAAAATTAATTCGTGGTATTCCTGTAGAAAACCTTGAAGCGGATGATGCCTTGATTATTTATTGGGGTTTATGCTGTTACTTGGGAAAGGCAGTCGCACAAAATATGATGGGTGAATTATTGGGTCACGTGAAAGCGGTTGGAAATAATTGGAATAAAAACTTTAATCTACGAGGCTACCAAACACCGGTTCATCTTCCATATCATTGCGACAAGTCTGACATTGTCGGCCTATTGTGTCTCAAAACTGCAAAAAAGGGCGGTATTAGTTCAATAGCCAGTTCAATTTCTATACATAATGAAATACTCAGGACAAGGCCTGATTTACTCGATGAATTATATAAACCATTTTATATTGATCATCGCGGCGAAGAATTTGAAGGTGACAACCCATTTTACATTTCGCAAGTTTTTTCGATATATAAAGGCCGTTTTTTTGCTCGATTTGGACAAAAGTATGTAGAAAGTGCCCAGCGGTTTTCTGAGGTGCCCCGTCTCACTGAAAAACAGATGGAAGCTATGAACCTTTTCAGTGACTTGGCTTTAAGTAAAGAGTTTCGACTAGATATGGAATTTAAACCTGGCGATCTTCAGCTTTTAAATAACCACCTCATGGTTCATAGTCGAACAGAATATGAAGACCATGAAAATGAAGAGGAGAGACGCCATCTTATTCGAATATTACTTTTCACCAAGTCATATAATGATGTTCCCGAACATATAGAAAAATTAAATACCTTCATAAAACGTTGGGGAGAAGAACCACGAGAAACATCATTATCTGCAGATTTTTAATTAGGCATTTTCAGTACTCGTATGTGTAGGAAGTAAATGTTAATTAACACTGCTGGACTTAAAAAATGTTTAGTAATGGCAAAAATGACAAAATGACAACTCTAAAATCAGAATTTTTACATACAATTCGCGAACGTGGTTTCATACATCAAACAACGGATGAAAGCACCCTGGATAAAATTTTAACAAGTGAAGAACCTGTAGTCGCATACTCAGGTTTTGATTGTACTGCCGACTCCCTCCACATTGGACATTTAATGCCAATCATGACATTGCGCTGGTATCAACACTGTGGTCACAAACCTATAGTTTTGATGGGTGGCGGCACTACCAAGGTTGGAGACCCTTCTGGAAAAGATGAAACAAGGAAACTTATTGATGAAGACAGCATTAACACCAACATAGAAGGAATTAAAGGAACGTTTAAAAAATTTTTAACATTTGGCAAACGTCCTACCGATTCTAAGTTGGTAAACAATGCAGAATGGCTGGATAAATTAGAATACATTTCATTTCTCAGAGACTTTGGAAAACACTTCTCTATCAATCGAATGTTGTCATTTGACTCAGTAAAAATCCGACTGGAGCGAGAGCAAACACTGAGCTTTCTTGAATTTAATTACATGATTTTACAAGCTTATGATTTTCTNCAGCTTTATCGTCGTGAAAACTGTATTTTACAGATTGGNGGATCAGACCAATGGGGAAATATTGTAAACGGNATAGAACTAGCACGCAGAACTGACGGACATTCNTTATATGGNCTAACTTCGCCTTTAATAATGACTTCAGCAGGCNAAAAAATGGGTAAAACGGCTGGTGGAGCAGTATGGCTCAACAGCGATANATTAANNNCATACGATTATTACCAATTNTGGCGAAATACNGCAGATGCAGATGTTTGTCGNTTTCTAAAGCTCTTCACGGAACTNNCNCTTAANGAAATNANCAAACTTGAAAAATTGCAAAATAATGAAATCAATGAAGCAAAAAANATTCTTGCATATGAAGCGACTAAACTTTGCCANGGAGAAGACATCAGCAAATTTGGCAAGCAAAGCCGCCAAATCGNTTTTTGAAGATGGCAAACANAGNTCGGCCTTNCCTACTATAGAAATCGAAGAAAAAAGNCTTAAAACAGGAATCCCTGNATATGAAGCTTTNGTAACAGCAGGTTTAGCNAAAACTAATAGCGAAGCACGACGTCTAATTAGAGGGGGCGGAGGACGCATNAATGATGTGGTGATTAGTGATGAAGGCCGNTTGATAGGATTANATGATATAAATAANGANGGCGTAATTAAATTTTCTGCAGGAAAAAAACGNCATGTTTTGNTGCGACCACTATAAATTATTTATTAGGATCTAATCCTCTNGGTTCTGCTGCANTACCTCCTAGGTCAAAGATGTCTCTGAGTACNCCAGGCGCCANTATTGAAAGNGGNGCNACTAATATNTCNGGATTATCAAGNGTCCCTAAATATTTATATTTTGTCGCAAAAATACCCGTNCCGCTTTTTCCAGTAAGAATTGGNCCAACAATTGGAACTTNNCTTAAAACAACATTGATTAAATTANCTGGTACCATTGTNCCTTCAAGATTCACTTTGTTGTTATAAAAATTTACATANCCNTCTGCCTGCAANCCCAATGANTCCCCTATAGCNCTTGCATTATGGATTTTCAATTTGCCATTTANATANGNAAACGGGNTATTTANCNTTTTAAATGNTATTCCTTTCCCNGTTNACCTGTTCAAAATTCCTGTCAANGATGCAAGAGTCAACATTCGCGCTAAAACAGGGGCTTTCACCACAGTATAATTTTTTACGGCAAGCTTCCCTTTCCAAGGTGCGCCATCTATTTTCTTTCTTGAGGCATTGAGTTTTAGGGTTCCTCCTTTAACAGTTTTTGTAACCTTCAATAGGGTAAATATTTTCCCTGCATCATTGGTTTCAAGTAATATATTTTGTTTATCTGAGACAGTATCAACAATGAGGAGAAAAGGCTGTTTATTTGGAAGACTCCCTCTCAAATCCGCCTTTTGAATAAAGCCGGATTGAAATTTTATTTTACCAATTAACTTATCGACCGGCACATTAGGCTCTAACCAGACCGTTCCGACTTTAGCCTTTAGACGAAAATTTGGTAAGTCTCTCTCACTTCCACCTCTAAAGCGACTGAGAAAAGGTTCTAAGTCTAAAGACCTCCCATTTAGCTTTAATTCGTAGTCATTTTCTTTAATTTTCTTTAAATGCCCTGCAAAATCGGAACGGCCGGTTTTAATTTTATGAAGAACAGCACTGACTAAAATA
This sequence comes from Rhodospirillales bacterium, assembly GCA_002727395.1. Classification (GTDB taxonomy): domain Bacteria; phylum Pseudomonadota; class Alphaproteobacteria; order MPNO01; family UBA2964; genus UBA2964. The sequence goes on from PBWY01000033.1 coordinate 15,395, forward strand.
CCATTTTGATCTAATTGAAAACTTGTTTTAGCTTGTAAATCTCTAGCCTTAAGATCTAAGTTTTTAACTTCTACTTCCCCATTGCCCCCAACTATTGCTGATACCCAAACTACTCCCAATTCTCCACGAGGCTTTTTCCAATTAATTTTAGGGATTTTTAAATTTGCTTCATTTAGCAAAATTTTAGAAGTTAATACTTTTTTCCCCGACCAATTTTCGGCTAAAGAAATATCAACTTTCATTGGTCCCGTAATATAAGAAAAAATTGGTATATTATTTAAAATTCTTTTTTGTAATCTTTC
>PBWY01000034.1 GCA_002727395.1 Rhodospirillales bacterium
CGTGTTATTTGGAAATACATATTCCGACACATATGACCGGGGAATCGGAACTTCTCAAAAAAGCCTTGATTAGAGGGAAAGAACCCCATAGTTTCGCAACTGTTTGGGGGCGTTCCGCCCTATTTATGGGGGCCGTCTATGGTGTTATTACGTTCAATTATCACTGTTGGCAGTTACACTTTTATCAGTCGTATATTTGGTTTTATACGGGACATCCTAATTGCGGCTTTTCTTGGTACTGGTCCGATAGCTGATGCGTTCTTTGTAGCTTTTAAGATACCAAATTTTTTTCGTCGACTTTTTGCAGAGGGTGCCTTTAGTGCCGCCTTTGTGCCACTTTTTGCTTCTAAATTGACAGATGAAGGAAAGCAAGCTGCTCTGAGATTTGCTAGAGCTGCTCTATCGATTATGGTTGTCTTTTTATTTCTATTCGTGACGTTATTACAAATTTTAATGCCATGGTTAATGTATTTTTTCGCGCCCGGTTTTGCTGATGATGCAGCAAGGTTTCCTCTTGCTGTTGAACTGACCCGTATCACATTTCCTTATTTATTATTTATATCTTTGGTTTCTATATTTGGAGGGGTGTTAAATTCGCTTGGACGCTTTGCGGCTGCGGCTGCTACACCAATTATGTTGAATATCACTCTAATTGGGATGATACTTTTGGCGACTCCCCATTTGCAATCTGCGGCTCACTCTCTTGCTTGGGGAGTTTTTCTGGCAGGTATAGTGCAACTTATCTGGCTGGTTTATATTTGTAAGCGCGAAGGCCTTTTTCTGCATTTGCCTCGCCCCCAATTATCGAAGTCTATTCGCCATCTTTTCAAGTTAATGGCACCTGGAATTTTGGGAGCAGGGGTCTTACAAATTAATCAGCTTGTTGATGTGGTAATAGCATCACTATTACCCACCGGCGCAATCTCTTTTCTTTATTATTCAGATCGAATTTGTCAATTACCGTTAGGTGTTGTAGGGGTTGCTATTGGAACGGCATTATTACCTGTTTTATCTCGTCAAATACGAAATGGTAACGATAGTGGGGCCCTGAATAGCCTCAATCGCGGAATTGAGTTTGCCCTTCTTTTAACTATCCCTGCGGTGGCGGCATTATTCGTCATTTCTCAACCTATTGTCAGTGTGTTATTTGAACGCGGAGCATTTGGGCCATTTGCTACCATTGCCACAAGTCAAGCCTTAATGGCATATGCCACAGGACTACCCGCTTTTGTCCTTATAAAAGTTTTAGCACCTAGTTTTTTTGCTCGTCAGGACACAGCAACTCCGGTGAAAATAGCCCTAGTTTGCGTTTTTATTAACCTAGTCTTGAATATTGTATTGATGCAAATTTTCAGTCATGTTGGAATAGCACTGGCTACCGCTATTTCCGCTTGGGTTAACGTTTTTCTCCTCTCTATTTGTTTGCGCGCTCGACGTCAGTTTACTGTTGATACAAAACTTAAAAAAAGATTTCTTCGTATTTTACTTGCTACGTTGGGAATGGTATTTGCATTGTGGAGTATTTCCGAATTTTTTAATCCTCTTGAATTTAATGGACAAGGGGCTCGAGTAGGTGTTTTGGCAATACTAGTCTTTAGTGGGGGGGGGATTTATTTTCTGTTCGGCATCTTGTTAAAAGCCATTGAAATAAATGATATAAAAACATTGTTCAAAAGTAATTCCGCGGATTAAATGGCCAAGCTTGACGTTCTACGCCAATGGAGGGATAACCAAACCCCCAAGGGGGATAAAATTATGGCAAGAGTATTTTCAGGAGTTCAGCCCACCGGTAATTTGCATCTAGGAAATTATCTCGGAGCCATACGGAATTTTGTCAGATTGCAAGAACAAAATGATTGTCTTTACTGTGTAGTTGATATGCATGCTATAACAGTTTGGCAAAATCCAAAAGAGCTGAAGAAAAATACTAGAGAGGTTGCTGCGGCATTTTTAGCTTCGGGAATTAACCCAGAAACACAGATAATTTTTAATCAGAGTAGTGTTCCGGAACATGCTGAGATTGCCTGGGTTTTTAATTGTATTTCGCGTATTGGATGGCTTAATAGAATGACCCAATTTAAAGAAAAAGCGGGCAAGAAACGAGAAAATGCGAGTGTCGGGTTATATGTTTATCCAAATTTAATGGCCGCAGACATTTTATTATATAAAGCAACTCACGTGCCAGTTGGCGAAGACCAAAAACAACATCTAGAACTTACACGCGATGTTGCGAAAAAGTTTAATAGCGATTTTGATTTAAATTATTTTCCAATAGTAGAACCAATCATTCTAGAATCGGCAGCTAGGGTAATGAGTTTGCGTGATGGTAAATCTAAAATGAGCAAATCCGANCCATCTGATTATTCTAGATTAAACTTAAATGATAACGCTGATATTATATCCAAAAAGATTCAAAAAGCGCGGACTGACTCGGAACCTGTACCCGATGGGTCATTGGAAGGAGGAACCAATGAGACTAGGCCAGAGGCCTATAACTTAATGGAAATTTATGCTGCCCTCGCGGACAGGTCTTTGATACAAATACAGGAAGAGTTTGGTGGTAAGCAGTTTTCTGAATTTAAAAAATCCTTAATAGATTTAGCAGTGGAGAAACTTAGCCCTATTAGTTCAGAGATGCGTCGTATAGGCGAAGACCCGAACTATATTGATGGAGTACTTTTAAATGGTGCAAAACGTGCTAGTGCTATTGCAAAACCTATTAAAGACGAGATATTTGATATTGTAGGATTCATCAGAAATTGATGCGCTTATAAAAATGGCAGAAAATAGTTTGATTCATGATAGCCTCAGGGCATACGAACCTCGTGAGGTATGGCCACGGACAGTTCGTCGGCGTGGATATCAACAATTATTGATCCTACAGGCTCAATTTAATCTCTATTATTTTTGGGAGAAACGGTGGTTCTTTATAGCTATGGCCGTAGGATTAGTTTTGTATTCCATGCCTGTACCGGAAGGTTTGTCTAGAGGGGGGCAAATCGTTTTGACGATGTCCATTGTGGCGATAATTCTTTTTGTTACTGAACCTATTCCGTTACCTACGGTTGCTTTATTAATTATTGTTGGCCAGGTATTCCTTTTGGGCCTCGGATCGACAACAGTTGCTAAATCTTTGATGACCGATTCTGTTTTGTTTATCATGGGGTCCTTGATGCTGGCTGTTGCCGTTGTGAAACAGAAACTGGATATGCGTATTGCATGGTTAATCGTTCGTATAACCGGNACAAAAACAACGAGNGTATGTTTCGGNATTTCACTTGTTTCAGGTGTTTTNGCNTCCTTTGTTGGCGAGCATACGGTTGCGGCGATGATGCTCCCTGTTGGTATCACGCTGATAAGCTTAACATCTAAGGATCCCAAACAGGTAGCAGGTTTAGCCNCTGTGCTTTTATTTTCGATTTCTTATGGATGTTCCGTTGCTGGGATTGGCACGCCTTCAGGGGGTGCGCGTAATGCGATAATGATTGGTTATTGGAAAGAATTCTTTTTTGAGCCTAGCAGTCCGGAAACATATAAATACCTAGTCGATTATCTCACTTGGATGCTTTATGCTTATCCAATATTTTTAATTCAACTGCCATTTGTAACACTGATATTACATTGGACATTTAAACCAAAACAACAAAATTTATCGCGAGCGGTTTCTAGACTTCGTCGGCAGTTATCAGAACAAGGCCCTATGTCGCCATCCGACTGGATGTCCATTGTAATTTTTGTTTTAATTCTTTTAGGATGGATATTGTATTCGGGGGAAGTAGGTCTCGGGACCGTCGCAATTACAGGGGCGGCAATATTTTTGATTGCTGGACTAGTGAAATGGGAAGAAATTAATTCGGGAGTTAACTGGGGTGTAGTTCTTTTGTATGCTGCGGCAATTTCCTTAGGTCTTCAAATGAAAGATACAGGAGCTGCAAAATGGGTAGCAGAGAGCTTTCTGGATTTTCTAGCGCCACTGGGGGCGGAGTCAGGTCTCGGATTATGGGCCTCTATTTCCGTGTTGACTACGATCGTCACTAATACGATGTCAAATGGGGCTGCAGTGGCAGTACTGGGACCAATTGTGCTGAATATGGCCACAGTTGCGGGGGAAAGCCCTATACTCATCGGATTTATTACAGCGGTGTCTTCGGCATTTGCGTATCTTACCGTGATAGGAACGCCAGCATGTACCATTGTATATGCATCCGGCTATCTTAAAACGACAGATTTTTTAAAAGTTGGTTGGCGTATGGTTGTTATGTCCACATTATTATTACTTATCGCCTCTTCATTTTACTGGCCATTTTTATCGAGTTGATTCTCCATGTTTCAGAATTGGCCAAAATTGCATGCTACCGAAACTGATAAATCTGTATTAGCCAAGGAAAGAGAAGAAAGAAGAAACAGATTTAGAATATTGGTTTGTATTGATGGCTCTCCAGAATCCATGCGGGGCATTAAAGAAGCTAGAGAAATCAAGCCATCCAAATATTGTGATATAATCCTTCTTTATGTGCGATCTATTGATCAGGGTTTGCGGACCGGGGGTCTTCAAATGAAGATTGCTAGGGAGAACATGCTTGAGTGGGGCTTGGAACTCCCAGGAATAGGATATCTTAAAGAAGGCCTGTCCATGTTGGTAAACGAACAGGACCTGAAAACTATCTGGCAGACTGCTTCAAGTCATACAGATAGCTGGGGTGACCCAGTAGGTGATAACAAAGTAGAATATAGGCATCCTGACGGAAGATCTATTGTTCTAAAATTAAAAACAGCCCCTGACCCGGCTAGTGGAATATTGGATCAATATGAACTTGGTCCTTATAATCTGATAATTATGGGTGCTCCAAAAAGATGGCGGAATGAATTCGGAGCTTTTTTTGGTGCACCTGTTGCGCAGAAAGTTGCAACATTATCCCCCTGTTCGGTTCTTCTTAGCCGAAATGATAAAGAAGGCCATGGGTCAAATGGGAAAAATCATCTAATTTGTATCAGCATGAGCAAGCATTCACTCGATGCTATGCGAAGGGATGCCGTGCTGGCTTATAATTGCGGGCATTCCATTTCACTTTTTACAGTTATCAATCAAAAGTCTGCATTAGCTGATGCGGAGAGATTATTATATCAAGCGAGGGAGAGTATATCTAAAATTGGCGTAGAGATAAAAGATGTTGATATAGGGGTGGGTGATCCGGTGACCGAAATAATCAAAAAAAGTAGTGGCTATAACTTAATTTCTGTAGCCGCGTCTTCAAAGAAGTGGTACAAGCGATTTTTTACCACCGGCGTGGCATTTAAGGTAATGGCCGCGTCTGATAGTACGGTTTTAAATATTCGTTAGATTATAAATCAAATGACAATTTTTAAGGACTGGGAAATTTCGCGTAATATAAGTTTTGAACGTATGGCGTTATTATTCATTGCCATATGCGTTTTTAGCCTTTACGCGCTCGTTTTATCTCAGCCTACTTCTGCAAGTATTAAGTTTGAGCGGTTGACTAAGAAGAATGCAGATCCTACTGATGATTTAAAAAAAATCTTCGCTAAAATTGGGTATCAATTAAATTCTGTTCGGGCCCATCGTCAGGTACCAAGGGTTTTCTTGGCAAGTGTTCCAAGAGATTTTGCTGATCTTCGCAAACCTAGCGAACGCAAAACACTTTTTGTAATGATGACGTTACCGTTAGTTTTAAATGTTAATGAGAAAATTTTGCTCGATCGAGAAAATTTAAAAAGGCTGGAGTTAAAAAAAGCCACTGGCCAAGCTCTTACAATAATCGACAAGAACTTACTAAAAAAGCTTTCCAATAAATATGGTGTAGTTAGCTTAAATATTAGTGGCCTTTTAAAACGCGCTGATATTATTCCTCCTTCATTGGCTTTGGCACAATCTGCTGAAGAAAGTGGTTGGGGAACCTCCCGATTTGCGCATGAAGGAAATGCCCTTTTTGGACAGAGGACTTGGCAAAGCGCGAAGGGGCTCGTGCCTAAAAAGCGAGAAGAGGGAAAAAAGTTCAAAATACGAACCTTTAGTGATTTAATGGAGGGTGTTAGGGCTTACGCTTTAAATCTGAATACAAACCCCTTTTATAAAGGTTTTCGCGCAATGCGCGCAAAAATGCGCCAATCTGATCAGGGAAAAATAGATAGTGTTAAATTAGTTGAAACCTTGTCACGATATTCTGAACGTGGTTCTGATTATATCGCGACAATACGAAATATAATTCGTGTTAATAAGTTTACTATTTTTGATGATGTGAAGCTCCTGGACAAAGGTATTAGATCACCACTTACATTGCAGAATATAAATTCTGACCCAGGTGTTTAGTTTAAGGATTTTGGCACTAAGAATTGCATTCCCAACCAACGCCAACGACCGTCCTTTTCAGGTAATGTACAGTTAATCCTCGTGCGACCGGGTGGAAATGCCCTGGTCCCTCTGACTTCCACTCGCGTTTTACCTAGTAATTCTATTCGCATTTTATCTTTATGGCTTCCATAACACGCCAATTGAGAAATTCTGTTCATTAATTTTCTCTGAAGTGAAAAACCAAACATTGGCGGGTTATTTTGCTCACTAAGATACGGGTCTTCTGGAGTTAAATCAGCTATTCGTAAGGGCAGCGCTCTTATTGCCAAGCGAAGTCTTTTTAGGTCTCCATAAGATTCATTAAATGTAAAGCGCGGTAGATACATAAAATTTGAATATTGATATATTACACCGGAGTGTTGTCCGAATCCCACCGTAAAGCCAGAATCACGGCTTACTTTTTCTACTTCTAGACTAAATTCACCGTAAGGATATGCAATCATGTTAGGAATTTTTCCGAGCTCTTTTTTAAATCTAATATTTGATTTTCTTAATTCAAAAGCATTTCTATGCATAGAAGCTTCTGGCATGTGTAGATGACTAGCTGTTTGACTTCCTATATTGGCTCCGCCTTTTACAAGCTCGCGTAATTGACCCCATGACATGTAGCCAGGAGCACCTTTATCAAGAGGATCTGTCGCTACAAAGATGGTATATGGAAAATTGTTTTTCAAAAGCAAAGGTGCCCCTATCTTATAAAAAGATAGGTAAGCATCATCGATACTTATTCCTATAGTTTTAGGAGGCAACGGTTTCCCATTCCTAACCGCGGCAATAATTCTAGGGATTGGTGTTACATTATAATTATTACTTTTTAACTCTGATAAATGAGTTTTAAACTGCTTAACGGTAATATTGGTAGTGGGATATTTACTTTCTCCGAACCGATGATACATGAGAATAACAGCAGAATCAGTAGCAAATGCTTTAAAAGGGACAATTACTGAGAAAAGTAGGTTGGTAATTATAAAAACATAAATTCTGGTGTTTTGCGACTTAATTTTCATAGTTCTTTTTATACTTCATATTCTATATTTTTGTGGCTAGTTCTAAGTTTTAAAAAATACTTTCTGAAAAAATTAATCCTAATTCATCATGCTTCTTGGAATATCTGTATCGTTTATTAAAGCAAACTCTCGTGCATTAAATAGTTGATAATGCCACCATTCATTGCGATAAAAATCCCATCCAGCTAAAGTCATTATCCCAAGCAGAGTCAATCTATTTTGTTGGGCGGTTTTGGAGATTTCGGTATTCCCATGGTGCGAGTTGGTTGTAAAGTCGTCAAAACCTGTGCCCATTTCTAGAGGGGTTCCATTCAAATCAATCAAGGTAAGATCAATAGCGACCCCTCGCGAGTGTGGGGAACCTTTTTTGGGATTTGCCAGAAAATTGGGATCGGGCGTGTGATTCCACAAAACCCATTGAGCCTCCGATGGTCGAAAGGCATCGTATATGAGAAGACGGTATCCAATATTGGCTGCATATTCTATGGCCTTTAAAAGGGCCAAGGATGCATCTTGATGCAAATAGCAAATAGCATTTTTATAAACCATCTTTTCAGTAAAATTTTCCGTCGTTGCATAGGAAAGAGAAATATCTACATCAAATGTTGGTTTTTTAATTTCAACGAGGTTCATCGAGTGTGTATCTTTCAAAATACTGTTAAAAATTTTATTCTTTTTAAAATTGTACGAAGCAAATTATGAAAATTCTAGGAATAGATTCGACACTTGGATTTTGTTCGGCGGCCGTTTTGGATCAGAACAACTCTTCAAGATGTTTTAACCTTGAGTTTGAAGGTCATTCAGAAACGTTAATTCCAATAATACAAAGAGTGATGGAAGAGGTCGAGCTACCATTTCACGAACTCGACTTAATAGCAGTAAAAGTGGGGCCAGGTTCATTTACCGGACTACGAGCAGGTTTGTCTGCAGCGAAGGGTTTAGGTTTAGCTCTAGATATACCGGTACATGGTGTTACAACTCTTGAGGCAGTCGCTTTTGGAGCTAAAAGCAATTCTTCAAATAAGGGGTCTCGAAACATTGCGGTGGCCCTTGATACAAAACGTGATGAGATCTATTTTCAGAATTTTAATGCAGATTCTATCGCGAAAGATAAAGCTATAGCTGGTTCTGTTAAAGATATTATTGAATTACTACCCCTTGGCCCGCTTAGTCTTTGTGGCGACGCAGCTGAAAGGCTTTTCGCGAATGTCCCGGAATCAAGAGTGGAAAATATAAATTGTTTAAATAATATTGGTAAGCCAAATGCAAAATATGTCGCAAAAATTGCAGTAAATCGTTTGGAGAACCCACTTAGTGCAAGTCCTTTTTATATTAACCCTGCGGCTACAAAGCAGCCTAAAGACAAAAATATCAGAAGACCGTGGAAATAACTGATGACATTGAAACACTACGAGAAGTAGATATTGAAATTGTATCTAAAATACATAAAGCCTGTTTTTTTGAGGCTTGGAGCCCAAACGTTATTAGAAAAATTTTAAATACAAATGGTGCTTTCGGTATGGTAGCTCGGCATCGGACTGATAAATCGATTATCGGGTTCGCCATTGCACGAATTGCTGCAGACGAGTGTGAATTGCTTTCTCTCGGGGTCGCTTCAGAGAATCGGGCTAACGGCGCTGGCGGAAGTCTACTCAGCGCTGTCATGATTCGTGCAATGGCAGAGAGAGCAAGATGTTTATTTTTAGAGGTTGCCGAAGATAATTATGTTGCACTGAAATTATATGCTGCCCAAGGTTTAAAAAGGGTGGGTCAACGACTGAACTATTATGAAAATCCCGATGGTTCCAGAACCAACGCGATAACTATGCGCTGTGCTTTGCCCTATTATAACTGAAACATTATCTAGTTCTTTTGCATAATAAGGTGGTGTATGAGCGAATTGCTACATGAGCCCTTATCTTCTTCAGGTTGAATGCTCAATACAGCGTGTCCAAGTTCCCTAATGGATGCTGGTACATTTTGAATCGGCTCTTCTCCCGCAAGGCGGATTGTAGCAATGGCTCCCGATTGTAATTTATCTATAAACAAACGAGTTTTAACGAAGGTCATCGGGCAGACCTCCTCTGTGATATCAAGAAAATTGCCTTGGTTTTTTTTCATCTTCAAATTTGATTAAAAAAGATCTTTCAACAATATTTTAAATAATATAATGGGTAATTGAAATTGGCCAATAGCCTATCTAATATCCTATAAATTAGTTTGTTTTTCATTTTTGATTTAAATTTGCTATTCTGTACACAATAATTTGGAAATAGTTGGCTCAAATGAATACACCAATATCCAGCATCGAAGCAGTATGTATCGAGAAAGGTATGAAAATGACAGAACAGCGTCGTGTAATCGCGCGAGTTCTATCAGATTCTACTGATCATCCCGATGTGGAGGGCGTTTATCAACGTGCTTCGAGTATTGATCCCAAAATTAGTATTGCCACGGTGTATCGAACATTAAGGTTGTTTGATATTGCAAATATTATAGAAAGGCTTGATTTCGGGGATGGCCGCGCTCGCTATGAAATCAGCTCAGAGGACTCACATCACCATCATTTAATTGACGTGAAAACAGGTGATGTTCTGGAGTTTGAGAACGAAGAGTTAGAAAACATTAAAAAACAAATTGCTCATGATCTGGGATATAAACTAGTTGGAGAAAGATTGGAGCTCTATGGAGTTCAGATTAAATCGAAAACATCAGATCCTAATAGCGATCAAGAAAATTAAATTTTTATGAGGAAATGGGTGCAACACCCTCAGATAAGATACGAAATCTGCGTTTAGATTTTGATAAATTTGACGCGTTTTGTGATCATTTAATTGTTATTTGTAAAGATCGGACTGATTTACCTTGTGGTGTTGTTGGAACTTATCGAATTCTGCGGGAGCCATTGCCGTGAAAGAGGAAGGGTTTTATTCCGCTAATGAATTTGATCTTATTCCTTTACTAAATTTAGAAGGTGAAATTATGGAACTAGGGCGGTCTTGCGTTGATCCCGCCCATCGTACAATATCCATGATGCAGTTGTTATGGCGGGCTGTTGCAGTTTATGTGCAACATTACCAAATTAAAGTCTTATGTGGCTGTGCTAGTTTAAATGGGATAGAGCCGGTAAATTTCAAGCTACCATTATCGTATCTTTATCATCATCATCTCGCCCCTAAAGAAAAAAGATCTACCGCCATTGCTGTTAGGTTTGTTAAGTTAAATTGGGTGCGCGTCGAGGATATCGAGCCCCGCACTGCTTAGAGAGGACTGCCGCCTTTAATTAAGGGATATCTTAGGCTTGGTGGTTTTGTCGGTGATGGAGCAGTGGTTGATCCTCATTTTAATACGACTGACATTTCGATAATTGTTAAAACCGAACTATTAACCGATAAATACTTTCGTCATTATGAGCGTTCTGCAAGCTGGTCAGGGTTTAGATAAATGGTTGAGTTCATCTGTTAGAGCGGCTTTCCGTCTTTGTCTATATGTTTTGTTTACTTTGGCTATTCTGCCTTTGCAAATTTTTGCTGTGTTATCTAATACGAAACTGAAAACTTATATTCCTGTTTTTTATCATAAACTTTGCATCCGTATCTTTGGAATTACGGTGCGGGTGCACGGTAAACACGCTGAAGAAACTCCCATTCTTTATGTTTCTAATCATGTAAGTTATTCGGATATAAGTATATTAGGGTCTCTATTAGAGGCGTCATTTGTTTCTAAGGCAGAAGTATCAAGGTGGCCTCTCTTTGGTCAGTTAGCTAAGCTGAATAGGACAGTTTTTATTCAACGTCGGCGCTCCTTTGCTGCTGATCAAAGGGATCATTTAAGTCGGCGTCTAGCTAATGGTGATAATCTGATTTTATTTCCGGAGGGTACCAGTGCTGACGGTGTGCATGTTTTACCTTTCAAAAGTACGCTTTTTTCAGTTGCGTCACAAAATGGACATTCTAAGAATTTATTTATTCAGCCTGTTTCTATTTCATACACATGTCTCGATGGTATCCCGATCAGCCGCGTTCTTTTACCGTATATTGCGTGGTATGGTAAAATGAAGTTAGTTTCCCATCTTTTCACATTTCTTGGGTTGGGTCGGGTGACAGTAGATGTTCAATTTCATACTCCAATTTCTAGCTCGCAATTTAAGGACCGAAAAGAAATAGCAGAATATTGTCAAAGGGTAGTATCTGCTGGTGCTAATCGTTCTAACTTTGGTCGCAGTTAATAGTTTTAGGTTTATTTTCAGATCAAGGACATAAATAGACAAAAATCCACATTTCTTGACTAATGGCCGCACATTGTTAGTGTCAGCTTAGTTTTGGTGAGAAGCAAAAATCAGATTAAGGTTTTGAAGAGCCGTACATATTTTCGGATTATACATTGGCAAAGAAGGTATTTATCAAAAGCTACGGCTGTCAGATGAACGTTTATGACTCTACCCGAATGGAAGATGTCATGAAGCAGGATGGCTATGTCTCGACCGCTAATATTAGTGATGCAGATTTGGTTGTTCTAAATACCTGTCATATTCGTGAAAAGGCCGCAGAAAAGTTATACTCTGAACTTGGTCGTTTGCGGCGAGATAAAACTCCAAAACCCATGATTGCTGTTGCGGGTTGTGTGGCTCAGGCAGAGCAAGAAGAAATTGCTAGGCGAGCACCTTATGTGGATATCATTGTTGGGCCGCAAAGTTATCACAGATTACCAAAAATGGTTGCAGATATAGAGGCCTTTAAAATACAGGGACACCAAAAACGGTCTGTTGATATTGATTTTCCTCTTGAGTCAAAATTCGACTTATTGCCGCGTGTGCAGGCAAAAGGTGTATCGGCTTTTTTAACAATACAAGAAGGATGTGATAAATTTTGTTCCTTTTGTGTGGTTCCTTATACTCGTGGTGCGGAATTTTCTCGTCCCGTTGATAATGTTCTGCAAGAGGCCAAGCAATTAATCGAAGATGGTGTGTCCGAGGTTACTTTATTGGGCCAGAACGTTAATGCGTATAGTGGTGATAGCAAAGGTCTGGCGGGATTAATTAGAAAACTTTCTCGGATCAGAGGACTCGAGAGGATTAGGTATACGACTTCACATCCTAGAGATATGGATAAAGAATTAATTGCTGCTCATGGCGAGGTCACTCAACTCATGCCTTATTTACATTTGCCGATACAATCAGGTTCAGATGACCTTCTGAAGAAGATGAACCGACAACACACAGCCGAAGATTATTTGAAGGTTATAGAAGCGGTTCGGGATGTTCGACCAGATATAGCTTTATCCTCTGATTTTATAATTGGGCACCCTGGGGAATGTGATAGAGACTTTGAAAAAACTCTCCAATTAATTGAAACTGTTGGTTTTGCTCAAGCTTATTCATTTAAATATAGTCCTAGGCCTGGAACGCCTGCATCAACTATAAGTGAACAGATTCCTGAAGATATAAAGTCTGTGCGTCTTGAAATTCTGCAAAATTTATTAAACAAACAACAGGAGGAATTTAATGTCCGGTTTTTGGGTGAATCAGTACCAGTACTTTTTGATAGAAAAGGTAAACTACCTAGTCAGATCGCTGGACGCAGCCCGCACATGCAGGCTGTGCATGTCAACTGCAAAGAAGCTAAGGAAGTTGATAAATACTTTGGAAGCACGGTAAATGTCCGTATTACGGAGGCTTTTAGTAAGTCTCTTACGGGAATTATAGAACATACAACCTTTTAGATGCAAAAATTATAGGAGATTGCACAAGTTTGAATACGAATTTTTCGATTAAAGGCCCATTTAATTCCTCAGAGCAAATAGCCGGGGATAAAAATGTTTTGTGGTTTTCTGATAATAGATTGTTACCCTTACTATTCGGTGAACACGATAAGTTCATTGCAAGGATAGAAGAGAGCTTGAAGCTCCAGATTTCGTCAAGGGGTAACAGAATTTCGATTGTTGGTGAAAAATCTGCTGTTGCACTGGCAACCAAAACACTTCGCACCTTGTATCAGAGATTAGAAAAAAACCTTTCTGTAGATAATGCGGAGGTTGATGCAGCAATTCGATTGGCCAGTGATGAAAGGTCCAATAATAAAACGAATTCTATTTTGAAAGAAGACATTTCCATTCGGACGCCAAAAGCTATTCATATGCCAAGATCAGTTGGACAAGTGGAATATATGCATTCACTTTATGAAAAACAGATGATTTTTGGACTTGGTCCTGCTGGAACTGGCAAAACATATCTAGCGGTAGCCATGGCGGTTTCAATGTTGATTGGCGGAGAAGTTGATCGCATAATTCTTTCACGACCAGCAGTAGAAGCAGGGGAAAGGCTTGGATTCCTCCCTGGTGACCTGAGAGAAAAAATTGACCCATATTTGGCTCCTCTTTTTGATGCACTTCATGATATGCTGCCAGCTAATCAAGCTATGAATCGTTTAGGTTCGGGAGAGATAGAAGTTGCCCCCCTGGCATTTATGCGCGGCCGTACTTTGTCACACTCTTGTGTTATACTCGATGAAGGCCAAAACGCGACAAAAACACAAATGAAAATGTTTCTGACACGAATTGGGGAGGGCTCTAAAATGATTATAACAGGTGATCCTAGTCAGGTAGACCTGCCATCAGGGGTTGCCTCTGGTTTAAATCATGCCGTCCATCTTTTGAGAGATGTGAAGGGGGTAAGTGTAGTTCGTTTTGGGAGTGAAGATGTGGTTAGAAGTCGACTGGTTACTAATATTGTACGAGCTTACGAAAGTGAAGAGAGACAAGAGGGATAAAATTTGAGGCAGAAAGTTGAACAAAATATCATCAGATTCGATGTCAATTAATCTCGAAATAAGGCATAAAAATTGGATCAATTTGGTGGGAGACCCTAAAGGGTTGTGCCTTTGTGCTGCACGTGCAGCCCTCAAATCTGTGGGTGTTAGTGGTCAGAATATAGAAATTGGAGTAATTTTAGCTGATAATAAATTTGTGCAAATATTAAATCAAAAATGGCGTGGCAAGGATTTTCCAACAAATGTATTAGCTTTTCCCAATCAGGAACGCCATGATGACTTAAGTCGATTAAATTTATTAGGTGATATTGTAATAGCAGCTGGTGTGGTAAAACAGGAGGCTAAAGATCAAAAAAAAACTATCTCTGATCATGTGGCCCATATGATTGTGCATGGCACTCTTCACCTTCTAGGCTATGACCATATTTCTGAAAAGTCCGCTGTCGAGATGGAACTTCTTGAGATAAATGCGCTGTCGGGGATTAATATAGCCAATCCCTATTTCTCAAATTAATCGTCATCATGAAAAATAACGCGAATAAATCTTATTTAAAAAAATTATCAACCCATGATGAACAGCCTCAAAAGCTTGGTCTTCGCGGATGGTTGCGTCGTTTATTCGGCCTAAAAAATGAGGCAGATATCCGCGGAACTATTGAAGAGCTCATTGAGCAAGAGGAAACGGGCGAAATACCAGCCTCCAAAGACGAATTGGTTTTGCTACGCAATATATTGAATCTCCATGGTTTAACAGTTTATGACATTATGATTCCTCGAGCCGATATTGTTGCTG
Source organism: Rhodospirillales bacterium (assembly GCA_002727395.1). Taxonomy (GTDB): domain Bacteria; phylum Pseudomonadota; class Alphaproteobacteria; order MPNO01; family UBA2964; genus UBA2964. The sequence continues at coordinate 14,938 of PBWY01000034.1, forward strand.
TCGATCTGGGGACCTCTTTGACGGATCTTGTTCGAATTATGAGTGAGGAGGCCCATTCGCGTATACCCGTCTACCGCGAGACACTTGATGATATCGCTGGTATGGTTCACATCAAGGATTTACTCGCATGTTGGAACAGTGAAAGCCAAGTAATTTTAAGTGATATTGTCCGCTCAGTTTTGTTCGTAGCCCCTTCTATGCCGATTCTGGAACTGCTTCTTCAAATGCGTGTAAGTAGATTACATCTAGCGCTTGTAGTCGACGAATTTGGGGGCATTGACGGTATGGTAACTATTGAAGACCTTGTCGAAGAGATTGTAGGGGAAATCGAGGATGAGCATGATGAAGATTACACACCTCGAATGATAGAACGAGCAGATGGGACATTGGAAGCCGATGCAAGGGTTCCAATAAAAGATTTCGAAGATCGTTTAGGAGAATTTCTCTCTATTGAAGAAAGAGAAGAAGACATTGATACGCTTGGGGGATTGGTTTTCTTTTTGGCAGGACGAGTTCCCTCTCGAGGGGAAATTATTCCGCATGCTTCAGGGTTTGATTTTGAAGTGTTGGATGCAGATCCACGGCGCATCCGCCGGATAAGGATTTGCCAACCTGTAAATAATAAAAATAATTGAGCATTTTCTCTTCTGAATCTTCGATGAAACTGAAAAATTGGATTTTTGTTTTATCGTTAAAAGTCGGGAAAGCTAGTAGTTGGTGCAGANGCAGTATAGCAATTTCAGCAGGTATTTTGTCCGCNTGTGCTTTGCCACCACTGCATTTAATACCGNNGCTTTTTATCTCTTTTCCGTNTTTGATTTGGTTGGTTGATGGGGCATCCAGTTGTCGGCGGGCTTTTNTGGATGGTTGGTGGTTCGGTTTAGGACATTTTCTGGCNGGATTATATTGGATAACTNTCTCNCTAACCATTGATCAAAACTTTTTTTGGTTAATTCCTTTTTCTTTNCTGGGCATNCCGGCAGTAATNGCAATTTATATTGCTTGTGCCACNGCTTTCTTGCGTTTNGCCCNNAAGGGCNTTGTCAGAATTGCATTGTTCGCGGCTAGTTGGGNATTTTTTGAATGGTTGAGGGGNNTTCTTTTTACGGGATTTCCTTGGAATGGNATTGGATTGGTGTGGGCCNATTCAGAATCGGCNATCCAAATAGTATCNTATATTGGTTTAATTGGTCTTGGGTTTCTTACNGTTTTTNGGGCTAGTTCACTCGCNNCTTTGGCTTATGGAAAAATCATTNTTTTCATTCGNCAAATTTATACCTTTTGTAATTTGNTTAAGTGTTGTTTTAATTCCAGGNTATGTGCGCTTNGCTNTTACAGAGAANNCAGGGTTTCATAAAGATATTTATCTNCGGNTAGTTCAACCAAATATTCCGCANANTATTAAATGGTCCANATCTCATCGTATGAAACACCTNTCCANCTTATTAGAATTATCAAGGCGTCCTTCTGNAGCACCTNTAATAATTACAGTTTGGCCTGAGACAGCNTCCCCATTTGTTGTTTCTCTAAGCAAANCNTATAGAAAAGTATTGGGCGGTGTAATGTCAGAAAATGGATTTCTTTTAACTGGCTCCATTCGTCTTAGNACCGATGGTATCCAAAACCTTCAAATTTGGAATAGCCTTCATGCTATTTCGTCTAAAGGGCGAATCATCATGACCTATGATAAACATCATCTTGTCCCCTTTGGAGAATTTGTACCGTTTAGTGGCTTTTTGAGAAAACACCTAGGGATAAAAAAATTAACAACCGGTCGCACCGACTTTTCTGCTGGAAACGGGCCAAAAAGTTTTATTTTACCAAAAATTCCTTCGTTTAGTCCATCAATATGTTATGAGATTATTTTTTCTAACCAAGTAGCAAACCTAAGAGATCGACCAAAATGGTTTCTAAATATTACAAATGATGCGTGGTTCGGAAATAGTTCTGGTCCTTACCAGCATTTCGCAATGGCTCGGATGCGTGCTGTTGAGCAAGGAATTCCGCTCGTAAGGGCAGCAAATACCGGAATTTCGGCTATTGTAGATCCGTTTGGCCGCATAATGAAATTCATTTCTTTAGAAAAAAAAGGAATTATAGATTTTTATTTACCGAAACCAATTGAAGGTGCCACTTTTTATAGCAAGATTGGAGATTGGCCCATCCTTGTATTCATGTTTATTATAGTAGCTGCTTTGGTTCTAAGATTTAGATGACAAATCACGAATAAATTAATTCAGTTAATTGAATATAATTTGTGTTTTATTTGTTGCAGGGAAACCTAATTTTTAATTTCTACCTCTTGACTGGAAAGGCATTTTGCCACAAAAACCCTGACTTAACTTTATTTAATTTGGTCTGCCTTTTTCGCCAACATTGATTTATATTTTTGTGTTGTCCTAAAGCAGATATTTTATTGATCGCATTCGAGCGCTGACAGGAGGGTATTAATTTGCCTAAAGGCTCCTATCTCTTTACAAGCGAATCCGTCTCAGAAGGACATCCCGATAAGGTTTCTGATCGGATTTCAGATTCTGTATTAGATACTTATTTAGCTGCTGACCCACTTTCTCGAGTTGCCTGTGAGACCCTATGTACAACCAATCGAATAGTTCTAGGGGGCGAAGTGCGAGGCCCAAGCACGATAACAAACGAAGTTTTAGAAAATGTTATTCGCAAAGCGGTTAGAGAAATTGGTTACGAACAAGAAGGTTTTCACTGGAAAAAGGCATTAGTAGAAATTCACTTACATCAGCAATCATCTGATATCGCC
>PBWY01000035.1 GCA_002727395.1 Rhodospirillales bacterium
GATAAAACTTAATGCTGGAGAGAAAAAAGCTTTTAAAGCTTCGGTTTCGGCGGTTCGAACTTTGGTGAATGTGGTTAAAAGAATGCAAAAATCTGCAAAGAAGGGCCCAACACGAAAGAAGTCGATCGTTAAGAAATAGAATTTTCAAGAAAGAAATTACAGATTTACCATGAATATTCATGAATATCAGGCGAAGGAAATTTTAAGGGGTTCTGGTGTTAAGGTACCCGATGGCGGGGTCGCTTATACCCCTGAAGAAGCAGTCGAGGTCGCTGAGGGCCTAGGGGGCCCCATTTGGGTAGTTAAAGCTCAAATTCATGCGGGAGGGAGAGGTAAAGGCGGCGGCGTAAAGATTGCTAAATCGATTGAAGAGGTTAAGGAATTTGCAACCGAAATGATTGGTATGACATTGGTCACGCATCAGACTGGCCCTGAGGGCAAGGAAGTGGGGCGTGTATATATTGAAGATGGTTGTGACATTGAACGGGAACTATATATAAGCCTGCTGGTTGATCGGGCGACTAGCAGGATTACAATTATGGCATCGACCGAAGGGGGGGTTGAAATAGAGGAAGTAGCTGCAAAGACCCCCGAAAAGATTCTTAAAGTTGCGGTTGATCCTGCCAGTGGATTTCAGTCCTTTCACGCTCGCAAAATCGCCTATGGATTGGGATTAGAAGGCAACCAAGTGAAGTCCGCTATTAATTTCCTGATGGGTTTGTACAAAACTTTTGAAGAATTAGACGCGTCTATTGTTGAAATAAATCCTTTGGTGGTTACTGGAGCAGGCGAGGTGGTAGCACTAGACGCAAAGATGAATTTTGATGACAACGCGTTATTTCGCCATAATAAAATTGTTGTTTTACGAGATGAAAGTGAGGAAGATCCCACAGAACTTGACGCAGCAAAGTTTGATCTCAATTATGTAAAACTTGATGGAAATATTGGTTGTATGGTCAATGGTGCAGGTTTGGCTATGGCGACGATGGATATCATCAAACTCTATGGGGGAGAGCCGGCTAATTTCTTAGACGTTGGGGGAGGGGCATCAAAGGAACGGGTTACGGCTGCTTTCAAGCTGATTTTATCTGACCCAAATGTTGAAGGACTTCTTGTAAATATTTTTGGTGGAATTATGCGTTGCGATGTTATCGCTGAAGGTGTCGTTGCGGCCGCTCGCGAGGTTAGCCTGACAGTGCCATTAGTGGTCCGCTTGGCAGGAACTAATGTGGAACTTGGAAAAAATATATTACAGCAGTCTGGGTTGCCTATCATTGCTGCAGATGACCTTGGTGACGCGGCGAAGAAAGCGGTCAAGGCTGTAGAGGAGGCGAGCTAATGTCGGTTCTTGTTGACAAAGGAACAAGAGTTATTTGTCAGGGTTTTACCGGGGCACAGGGAACCTTCCATTCTGAGCAGGCAATTGCTTACGGTACCCAGATGGTTGGGGGAGTTACACCGGGTAAAGGCGGAGAGCAGCACCTAGAGCTGCCAGTTTTTGATACAGTTGCCGAAGCCAAAGATGTTACTAAAGCCAATGCAAGCGTTATTTACGTACCTCCTCCATTCGCAGCCGATGCAATTTTAGAGGCAATCGATGCTAAAATACCTCTAGCAATTTGTATCACGGAGGGTATTCCCGTGATGGATATGATACGCGTGAAGCGAGCGCTAGATAAATCTCAGACGCGCCTAATAGGTCCTAACTGTCCCGGTGTAATTACACCCGATGAGTGTAAGATCGGTATTATGCCTGGACATATTCATCAGAAAGGTAAAATTGGGATCGTTTCTAGATCCGGGACTTTAACTTATGAGGCTGTAGCCCAGACAACGGCGGCAGGAATTGGGCAGACTACTTGTATTGGTATAGGTGGAGATCCGATTAACGGAACAAATTTTATCGATAGTCTGGAGCTATTCCTGGCTGATGAAAAGACTGAAGGTATTATAATGATTGGAGAAATTGGCGGGGATGCAGAAGAAAATGCTTCAGAGTTTCTAAAGATGTCCAAGGTCAAAAAGCCAGTGGTCGGATTTATCGCAGGCGTGACTGCGCCACCCGGTAGGCGTATGGGTCATGCTGGTGCTATTATTTCTGGTGGCAAAGGCGGCGCGGATGATAAAATAGAAGCTATGAGAAGTGCCGGCATTACAGTTGCGGAATCTCCCGCGGCGTTGGGTGTCACTATGTTGGAAGCAATAAAGGCGTAATTAGGCTTTTTTATATCCTTGTGTCTGTAAAGCCCATGCAAATTGATCTGATATTCTATAATAGGTTCTGGGATGAAAACCCTGTGTAGAAAAATGGTTCAATAAACTATATAGGCCAGAAACCTGTATTATTTTTTTTAAGTCTTTAGCCTAAGGCTTTCTTATGAAGGGTGCTATAAAACATTATTTGTTATTATCCCTTGGCTGGTGTTGTGTTTTTCTGGGCGTTATCGGTTTATTTCTTCCAATTTTGCAGGGAATACTTTTTTTGGCTATAGGATTTATAATCTTAAGCCGTCGATCAGCGAGGGTAAGGTTATTGAATAAACGTCTTTGTAAAAAATATCCAAAATACGCAATTGTGCAGCGGGATGCCACCAATCGTATCAAAATGCTTAAAAGAAAGTATTTTAAAATCAAATAAATTTAATTTTCAGGCTGCTAATACCAGCGAGTCATCGCTTATTGTAACACGTCGTAATAACCGACGTTGTTCGCGTGGAAAATCAGTACGGGCATGTAAGAGACAGCGATTGTCCCACATTACGAAATCACCAACCTTCCACTTATGTGAATAAACAAACCTATCTTGACGTTGCAAAGTATAAATTTCATCAAGAATCTCTTTGCCCTCCGTCTCGTCCATACCAATGATTTCTTCCGTCATAAGAGGGCATACGTATACAGCTACGCGGCCTGTTTCAGGATGTTTTCGAAAAATGGGGTGCGGATGATGAGGCACCGCCTCTCTATCATATTTCTCAAATGTTTTTACTGTTGTACCAAATTCGTAGCAATTCATAGCTTGCAGACCAATCAGCTTATCCTTCAGCTTTTGGGGCAACTCATTATAAACTTTATATTGGTTAGAGAAGTTGGTATTACCGCCAATATCTGGAATTTCTACTCCGTAGAGAGTTGTAGCTTTATGAGGGGTTTTTAGATAAGGCGTATCCGTATGCCACATCATTTCTCCATCTGGATGAGCGCCAATCACTCTTCCATCTTCGCGAATGTTAGAGACTAACATAATTTCGCCACTAGCATGGTTAGGATGTTGGCGGTCTTTTGGTCTATTATATTCCCCCACTTTACCGAAATTGCCACAAAAATCTTTTTGATTTTTTGGCGTTAAATCTTGTTGGTTTCGAATAACAATTACTAAGTGGTTAAGCCAAGCTTCATATATTGTGGATGCATCATCTTTAGAAAGATTGGATTTCATGTCTACGCCGGATATTTCTGCTCCACAGGCATCAGACAAAGGGGTCACAGTTACAGCCATCTAAAAATCTCCTTCAACGCCATTCTACTTTGGGCGATTGGGTATATTGGGGATAATAAACCAGAAAACAAAAGACTGAACAAGTTTATGAAAGAATTATGCTGCTGTGTTAGGACTAGAATCTTCTATTGTAACTCGGCGAAGCAAGCGCCGCTGCTTTTTGGGAAAGTCAGTTCTTGCATGTAAAGTGCATCTATTATCCCACATTACGAGGTCACCCTTTCGCCATACGTGCTCGTAACAGAATTGCCTCTCTTTTTGTAAAGCAAATATTTCTTTCAAAACTTCGCGACTTTCTTCGACAGAAAGGCCTTCTATGGATTCTGTCATCAATTCGTTAACATAGATTGTACGGCGTCCAGTCTCTGAATGGACCCTAAAAACAGGATGAATAGCCGTTTGAACGTCGGGTCCGTTGTAAAATTCTTTATCCTTTACCATAACCCCAAATTCATATGCGTGTTTTGCATTGCGCCCAGAGAGGAGTTTTTTAAGTCTTTTGGGGAGCGCTTCGTAAACCTTGTATTGGTTAGAAAAGATTGTATTTCCGCCTTTGCTAGGGATTTCTATAGCGAATAGTGTTGTAGCTTTATGAGGGTTTTGCGCATATCCTGTATCGGTGTGAAACATCATCTCACCGTCTGGAAGTGTTCCTATTGCCTCACCGTTCTCAACAATGTTACTGACGAACATCACTGAACGGTGGCGATCCTTCATAGCATCGTTTCGAAGCGTATCAGGTCGCAAATAATCTCCTACCTGTCCAAAGGCTTCAGCAAAATTTACTTGATCAATATCAGATAAATCTTGGTCCCGAATTACGATAACACAGTGTTCTAACCAGGTATGATTAATTTCCGCACTCACAGACGATTTGAGAGGTTTTTTGAGATCTACACCAGAGATCTCTGCACCACAGGCGGCCGATAGGGGGGTAACTGAAATATTTGACATATCTTATTTTAGGACCTTGGAGGAAAAATTTCCAGCTCAGGGATAATGATATATTAACGACTAATTTCTTTTTGCGCGCGGGTGAGCATCGTTGTAAACCTCCATTAATCTATTTGGGTCAATTGCTGTATAACGCTGGGTGGATGACAAAGAAGAATGTCCAAGCAGTTTTCGTATATCGGCAAGATTCCCTCCATTTATCAATAAATGTGTAGCAAAACTATGTCTCAATGCATGTGGTGTTGCAGTATTGGGGAGACCCATATCCCTCCTGATTTCTTCCATTTGTCGCTGTACTACGCGGGCCTTTAACCTTTTTCCCCTGGCACCAATAAATAAGGGATCATCGCGATCATGATTAAATGGTCTCAAGTCGGTATATTGCTTTATAGTATCATGAACTACTGGTAGCACTGGTACCATGCGTTTCTTATCCCCTTTGCCACGAATCAACATTGTATCCTCAACAGGAATATCTGAGTTGTTTAAACTCAACGCTTCTGTAATACGGAGGCCGCAACAGTAAAGAATTGTAAATATTGCCTGGTCCCGTTTTCCTATCCAAGTTTTTTTCGGTCGTTCTGCGGCTTCCCTAATAAGAATTTTGATATCGTCAATTGCGATCGGTTTTGGGAGTGGTTTAGAAATCTTGGGCAAACGAATGTTTTCTATCTGATTGTTGCCTTTTCGATCAGTTTTATTCAAAAAGCGATAAAAGTTTCGTAAAGTTGAAATGATCCGCGCATTTGAACTATGCGTGACTCCCCTCCTGTCAACGAGGGTAATTTGCTTTTTACTCTTAGAGTCAAAAAGATAATTCAAGAAAATCTTTAGATCTAATTCATATGAAATTAATGTATTCTCCGATAGCCGTCTCTCCTCAAAAATCCAACGTTTGAAGTCCTCTATGGCATCAATAACTTCTTGCCTGGAGATTGTTTCTATCTTTTGAAGTATTTTTCTTTTTTTTTCGGTCATCTATCCTGTAGGCAAGGAATCCTCTGAAATCAGAATTTTCCAAATCATTTAAGTCTTTGAGGTTGATTAGTCTATCCATCTCTGAATAACTTTTTGCAGCACATTTGAAAAAAATAGAAGTAGGTCTGTTTCCTGTGAGGGCTTAAACTCGTCTGGTTTTTTTGCCCCTAGAGCAATAAGCGCATTAGGTTTTTTTGGACCTAAATCTAGAGGTAACAGCGCTTCTGATCGGATTTTTTGTGCTGCCGAACCGAACACTAATTTATTACCCTTAATATTGGAACGCAGGCTAATTTGATTTTTGTTATCTAAAATTGAACTAAAGGAACCTTTTTCAACGAGTGTTATTTGGGTATCCAATTGCTGAAATGGAGCGTAGTTCTTGTCCTCAATACAAATCGTCGCCAATTCTATATAAAATAACTGAGGCAATTTCACTGCGATGATTTTGCAGACCTCTTCAATTGAGTTTGCACCCACAAGCATGTTGATAGCCTTAATAAATCTACCTAATACCTCATTATTTGATTCCGCTGCTTTTAGCAGCCTTTTTTCCCTGGTTTTATATTTTACCAGTTCATTTTGTATACGTTTGAGAATAAACACTTGCATGTCTATGACTTCATCACCGTAATTTTGCTCCGGTGGTATTATTCCCCACAAAAGCTCGGGGTTGTCATTTAGAAACTGTGGGTTGTTTTGTAAATATTTTTTAACGTCGTCTGATGAGATTGATTTTCCCGTCTGCTTTTTAGAAACAGAATTCTTATTTGGTTTTTTGTTTGTTGTATTTGAACTCATAGTTTTCTACTTATCTAAAATGGTTTGGCTAGTTTAGATCGGTTCATTTGAAAATACTAACATCAACTATTGAAGTGCAATAATGTTGGCCAATACTCTCGGCCAAGCTAAAGTTTAAAGTATGGTTACATCTCATACCACACCACCTCGAGTTTATATAAACGAGAGTGTAAGCGTCCTTTTGCCATTACCTTTAACAGGGCCTTACGATTATTTTGTCCCGCCCAATTTGGCTGTTTCTGTAGGGGACTTTGTGTCTATTCCATTAGGTAGAAGAGAGATGAAGGGCGTTGTTTGGGGGAATGGAAAGGGTGAGTTGGAGAGAAAAAAACTAAGGAATATTAATGGGTTGCTCGATATTCCCCGAATGTCTAGTGACTTACGTTTGCTAATTGAATGGACGGCTTCTTATACTTTAAGTCCGTTAGGCGCCGTTTTGAGAATGAGTATGAGTGTACCTTCAGCACTGGAATCACCCAGAAAAAGAATCGGATTTTTGCCGTCGGAAAATTTAAATAATGGGCAAACTGATTCGCGAATCAGTCTAACAAATGCCCGTTCGCGTGTCCTTTCAGTTCTTAAAGACGGATGCCCAAGAATTGCAGCGGCTTTAGGTCGAGAGGCAGGAGTGAACTCTTCCGTAATTCGTAAAATGTCGGATATTGGTCTACTAAGGAAAATTACAATTGAGGAAAAACTCAATATGGATCCTATAGATGAATCTCTCAAAGGCCCCGTTTTTTCAGATTTACAAACCAATGCGGCGTCTATTCTGGTCAAGAGGGTGAAGCGGTCAAATGAAAGTAATAACAAAAACGGATTTTCCGTGACCTTGCTCGATGGGGTCACTGGTTCTGGAAAAACAGAGGTTTATTTTGAGTCTATTGCGGCGACCTTGGCAGCTGGATTTCAGGTGCTAGTTTTAGTGCCCGAAATTGCACTTACTGTACAGTGGCTTCAGAGATTTCAAGAACGGTTTGGTGCTCGTCCATTAGAGTGGCATTCGGATTTGACTGGTTTGGAAAGGCGTTTAACTTGGCGAGCGGTTATATCTGACGAGGCGAGAGTGTTGGTTGGTGCAAGATCAGCGTTATTTCTGCCCTTTCGTTCACTCGGATTGATTGTGGTCGATGAAGAACACGATGGTTCTTTTAAACAAGAAGACGGTGTATCTTATAATGCGAGGGATATGGCCGTCGTTCGGGCCCGCGTTGGTGATTTTCCAATAGTTTTATCATCTGCAACGCCGTCGCTTGAAACTTTTACAAATGTGCAATTGGGCCGTTATAAACGCGTTGTCCTATCAAAGCGGTTTGGCGGCGCTATTTTACCCGAAATCCATACTATTGATATGCGTCTTGAACAAATGACCGGTCATACATGGTTGTCTCCGGATTTAAAGCGAGCAATGAAAAAGACCCTCAACGATGGCGAACAAGTTATGCTTTTTCTTAACCGTCGTGGATACGCTCCGCTTACATTGTGCCGCCAATGTGGACATCGTTTCAAGTGTCCAAATTGTACATCTTGGCTGGTAGAACATAAATTCCAGCATAAATTGTGTTGCCATCATTGCGGTTATTCAATGATCGTACCAACAAATTGTCCTGAGTGCGGGGCTACCTCGGATAGTCTCGCTTCCTGCGGGCCCGGTGTAGAACGGGTGGCAGAAGAGGTAGCGGAATATTTTCCTGAGTCTAAATATGAAATTATGGCTAGTGATACGATGCAGAGTCTGAAAGCCAGTAAAAAACTCGTCCAGAGAGTTCAGGCACGTGAGGTAGATATTCTAATTGGAACGCAGGTCATGGCGAAGGGACACCATTTTCCGAATCTCACACTAGTTGGTGTAGTAGACGCCGATTTAGGTCTTTCTGGAGGTGATTTACGCGCAGCTGAAAGAACATTTCAACTATTATATCAATTATCTGGCAGGGCAGGACGAGCTCAGCGCTCCGGTAAAGCTTTGTTACAAACATTTCAACCGGACGACCCAGTCATTCAGGCTTTAATTTCTGGTGAACGAGATAAATTTTTAGCATTAGAGGCTAGCGCTCGGAAGAGGCATGGTATGCCTCCTTTTGGAAGGCTTGTGGCAATAATTGTTTCAGGAAAAGATTATAAAAGAGTAGAAAATGTCGCTAGATCTTTAGGTCGGGCGTCTCCATCGGGTACTGGTCTAATTGTTCATGGCCCAGCGGCAGCGCCTTTAGCTGTGTTGCGGGGCAGACATCGATTTCGATTGTTACTTCGGGCTGATCGTGATGTGAATGTCCAGCAAAAGGTGCGTTTTTGGCTTTCGAGGGTCCAAATTCCAAACGGGGTTCATGTAAATGTTGATGTTGACCCCTACAGATTTCTCTAGAAATCGTTCATTTAGGAATTTTTAAACGGTCGGATGGGTTGCATGCCTCAGTTGAGTGTGCTAGCAAACAGCGCCCACTTTGGGTTAGCGTGGTTTCTAGTTTTAGGAAATTAAATTATTTTAATATTTTCAATTACTTAGATCTTACTCCCGTAAAGATATTATAGGTAAAGTCAGTGGCATCGGGGCAAACTAAAATTTCAGGTCTTTCAGGACGTTACGCGACCGCACTTTTTGAACTTGCATGTGATGAAAACAGCATCGACTCTATTGCTAAGGATCTCTTACAACTGCAAAAAATGATTGATGAATCAGAAGATTTGCGTCGTTTGATTGAAAGTCCTTTATTCTCGCGTGATGCTCAAAGTAGAGCAATGGCCGCTTTAACGCAAAAAGCAGGATTATCTAAACTTGTCTGTAATACGGTTGGGGTAATGGCTTCCAATCGAAGATTATTTGTCATTGAAAATGTTATAAGGGATTTTAGAACGTTAGTTTCTGATCACCGAGGAGAGGTGGAAGCGGAAATCACTACAGCTAATGAACTTTCTGATGCTCAGCGTGCCGCGCTTGAAACCGCGTTAAGGGAGGCAATCGGGTCATCTGTAGCTATTACTACGGAAATAGATCCTAATTTATTGGGAGGGATGGTCGTCCGAGTTGGTTCTAGGATGATCGATTCTTCCCTGCGTTCAAAATTACAAAGATTACAACTTGCTATGAAAGGGGCTGCGTGATGGATATCCACGCTGCGGAAATATCTTCTATTCTTAAAGATCAGATAGCTAATTTTTCTGATGATGCTGAGGTTGCAGAAGTAGGGCGCGTTTTATCTGTTGGAGATGGAATTGCTCGTATTCACGGTCTAGACAATGTTCAGGCTGGTGAATTGGTGGAGTTTACCGGCGGTATAGTAGGAATGGCTCTTAATTTAGAGACTGATAATGTGGGAGCTGTTATTTTTGGCGATGATCGTACCATTCGAGAAGGCGATACGGTAAAAAGATCCGGTTCCATTGTAGATGTTCCGGTGGGGCCCGCACTCCTCGGACGTGTGATTGATGGCCTAGGCAATCCGATTGACGGTAAGGGACCAATAGAGGGGGCTGATCGTGCCCGAGTAGATGTGAAAGCGCCTGGTATTATTCCACGTAAATCTGTTACCGAGCCAATGCAGACCGGACTCAAAGCTATTGATAGCCTTATACCCATCGGACGTGGTCAGCGCGAGTTGATTATCGGTGATCGTCAAACGGGTAAAACAGCGGTGGCTGTTGATGCAATTCTCAATCAAAAGAGTGCCAATGCCGGAGAAGATGAAACTAAAAAATTGTTTTGCGTATATATGGCTGTTGGCCAAAAACGGTCAACCGTCGCACAAATTGTTAAGACCCTAGAAGATCAAGGTGCTATGGAATATTCCATAGTGGTAGCCGCAACGGCTTCAGATCCAGCGCCCATGCAGTATTTGGCGCCCTATACGGGCTGTGCGATGGGCGAGTGGTTTATAGATAATGGAAAACATTCTTTAATAATTTATGATGATCTTTCTAAGCAGGCAGTAGCATACCGTCAGATGTCACTTCTGTTAAGGCGTCCACCCGGTCGCGAAGCTTATCCCGGAGATGTTTTCTATCTGCATTCTCGACTTCTGGAGCGTGCAGCGAAAATGAATGATGAACTGGGGGGTGGTTCGCTTACGGCCCTGCCTATAATCGAAACACAAGCGGGTGACGTTTCCGCCTATATCCCGACTAACGTGATTTCGATTACGGATGGTCAGATTTTCCTAGAAACCGACCTTTTTTATTCTGGCATCCGTCCAGCTGTTAATGTTGGTTTGTCTGTAAGCCGTGTAGGATCAGCAGCTCAAATCAAGGCTATGAAACAAGTTGCTGGTTCAATTAAGCTAGAGTTGGCGCAATACCGTGAAATGGCAGCATTTGCTCAATTTGCTTCCGACCTTGATGCTGCCACACAACGTCTCCTTGCGCGAGGCGAGCGGCTTACTGAATTATTAAAACAACCACAATATCAACCATTACCGGTTGAGGAACAGGTTGTAGCTATTTATGCGGGGGTTAACGGTTTTCTAGATAATGTTCCTGTAGGTGATGTGACTCGATTTGAGGAGGGGTTAATGTCAACAATAAGAGCCAATCATGAAAGTATTCTGGAAGATATTCGTTTGAAGCAAGCAATTTCAGATCAAACAGACGCTGATTTAAAAACGGCCATAGAAACTTATTTAAATTCGTTTATAGCCAATTAAGTAATGACCATTGAATACATAGGAACAGGGGTTTTGGAAGGCAATGCCTAACCTCAAAGACCTGCGGGTAAGAATCGACAGCGTCAAGTCGACGCAAAAAATAACCTCTGCTATGAAAATGGTTGCAGCGGCNAAATTACGTCGTGCCCAAGAACAAGCAGAAGCAGCTCGNCCGTATTCTGAAANAATGGNTCGTATGTTANNTTCGCTTTCTGCGGGNTTGGCTGNNGGCGCGGGTGGACCNNAGCTTCTCGTTGGAAATGGAAAAAATGATATTCATCTTTTAGTTGTGATGACTTCTGATCGNGGACTTTGTGGAGGGTTTAACTCCTCTATTGTTCGTGGAGCGACCCAAATTATNAAGCGTCTTTTANATGATGGNAAAGAAATCAAAATTATTTGTNTAGGTAGGAAGGGNCGTGATATTTTACGCCGNNACTATCCNGAATTNATTTTGAATACCTTTGAGGANGTTGGACGAAAATCACTGTCATTTGTCGATGCAAAAATGGTNGGTAATCGTNTTTNTGAGATGTTTGAAGCGAAAGAATTTGACGTCTGCACNATTNTTTATAATCGTTTTCAATCAGCAATAACTCAAGTAGTCACTCCACANCAGTTAATACCTTTCCNNGCTAATGACGATGATNTGTCAGGAGANTNGGATGACGATCATTCCTCTGTATCTCTAAAAAGTGGGGAGCAGAGAGCAATTTATGAGTTTGAACCGGACGAGCAAGAAATTTTGGCGGATTTGTTGCCCCGTAATTTGTCAGTACAACTATTTCGCGCATTGCTAGAAAATGCTGCATCAGAGCAGGGTGCTAGAATGACAGCCATGGACAATGCAACCCGTAATGCGGGGGAAATGATTGATGATTTGACGATTACATACAACAGAACTCGTCAAGCTTTCATTACAAAGGAATTAATTGAAATTATATCTGGCGCAGAGGCGTTATAGAGGAAATGAGGAAGAATAATGGCTGAAATTTCTAACAGCGTAGGAAAAGTTACCCAAATATTAGGTGCGGTGGTAGATGTACAATTTTAAGGGGAGTTGCCCGAAATTCTTAATGCCCTTCACTGTCAAATGGGTGAGGAAACGCTTGTTCTTGAAGTTGCACAACATTTGGGTGAATCCACGGTCCGCACCATTGCAATGGACGCAACAGAAGGTCTGGTAAGAGGTAAAGAGGTTGTAGACACCGGGAGTCCTATAACTGTTCCCGTTGGTCCAGAGACCCTTGGCCGCATACTAAACGTTGTTGGTGAGCCCGTGGATGAGAGGGGGGAAATCAAAACCAAAGAACGCCTGCCAATCCATAGAGATGCTCCTGAATTTGTAGAGCAATCGACAGAAACCGAGATATTAGTGACAGGAATTAAGGTTGTAGACTTACTGGCACCTTATTCTCGGGGAGGAAAAGTAGGGCTTTTCGGTGGAGCCGGCGTGGGTAAAACCGTAATTATAATGGAATTAATTAATAACATTGCTAAGGCACATGGCGGATATTCTGTATTTGCGGGTGTGGGTGAAAGAACTCGTGAAGGCAATGACCTTTATCACGAAATGATGGAATCTGGGGTCATAAATTTAGAGGGGGATTCCAAAGCGGCCTTGGTGTACGGCCAAATGAATGAACCACCAGGCGCTCGGGCTCGGGTCGCTCTTACCGGACTTACATTGGCTGAATATTTTCGCGATGCTGAAGGTCAAGATGTTTTGCTGTTTGTTGATAATATTTTTCGGTTTACTCAAGCTGGATCTGAAGTTTCTGCCCTTTTGGGTCGTATTCCCTCTGCCGTTGGTTATCAGCCAACATTAGCTACAGATATGGGATCAATGCAAGAACGCATTACTACGACAAACAAGGGCTCTATAACCTCTGTACAAGCAATCTATGTGCCGGCAGATGACCTTACAGATCCAGCCCCTGCTACGTCGTTCGCCCATCTAGATGCAACGACGGTATTGTCACGTCAAATTGCAGAACTTGGCATCTATCCGGCGGTGGATCCTCTAGATTCCACATCGCGTATTCTGGATCCCCGTATTCTTGGGGACGAGCATTATGAGGTAGCACGGAGTGTGCAGGAGGTTTTGCAAAGATATAAAAGTCTCCAAGATATCATTGCCATTCTAGGGATGGACGAGTTATCTGAAGAAGATAAACTCGTTGTTGCGAGAGCAAGAAAAATCCAACGATTTTTGTCCCAACCATTTCATGTGGCAGAAATTTTTACCGGTTTTCCCGGTGTCTTAGTTGGCCTAGAGGATACAATTAAAGGATTTAAAGGACTTGTTGCAGGAGATTATGATGATCTTCCTGAGGCAGCATTTTATATGGTTGGAACAATAGACGATGCTGTCGAGAAGGCTAAAAAATTGGCTGCTGAAGCGGCTTAGTATATTGTTTTTAAAAAAAGAGATATAGTGACGATGGCCAATACCGTCGAATTTGAGCTCGTTATTCCGGAAAACTTAGTGTTTTCTTCAAATGTTGAACTTGTAGTAGTGCCAGGGGCCGAGGGCGATTTTGGTGTGCTTCCTGGTCATGCACCCTTTATATCTTCATTGCGGACAGGCGTCATTTCGATATACGAAAATGATAGTGTTAACGAGAGAATATTCGTTACTGGCGGGTTTGCTGAGGTTACATCTAAACGATGCACGGTGCTAGCCGATGAAGCAATTGAGCTCAGTAAAGTTCAACGTAGCGATCTTATTCTTCGAGTTGAAGAGGCAAAAAAAGTGGTAAATGAAGCCTCCGAAGATCAATTGGAGAATACTAAATCATTACTAAAGCAATCTGAAGAATTGTTGGCTGTGTTTGATCATATCGAATAATTTAACTTCGACGTGATAAAATTTTATGGCAAGTAATTTGTAAAACCCGTAAATAATGATTGGAAAAGTCTCAGTTTGTCTTTATTTTCTCATCAAAAAATAATGATAAACGCCCTCGGGAATGCAATTTGGCTCTAAGACGGATTGTTTTCTGATAGAAGGTAAGTGTCACGAATTTCGGTAAACCTTTCAACGGCATAATCATATAGCGGTTTTTTAAAAGGTATAATCAACTCGGGGATGGTCTCCAGAGGCACCCACTTCCAATCCCGAAATTCTGGAGAATGTGTATGTACATTTATTTCTTTATCGTCACCTAGAAATATAAGTGCAACCAATGTGACACATTGCCCTAACCAATTCTCTTGCCCCTTCCACTTGATTGTTTTGGGCCAGTCATAACATATTTTTTCGTCAGCAATTGAGATAATTTTAGCAGCAGAGGTCCCTATCTCTTCCTCTAGCTCGCGAAACACACTTTCCTCTATGGACTCGCCCGATTCGACACCGCCCTGAGGAAGTTGCCACGCTGGGTCGTTACAATCATTTCTGTCGGCCATTAGTACTTTACCGGCAGGATTAAAAAGCAGCATTGCAGCACAAGGCCGGTAGTCTGAAGGTGAGCTCATAATATTTTTAGAAATTAGAGAAAATTGACATTAATTTTGAATGCGGATTTTATATAAAGAAATTCCGCGAATCAGATCAAATGCTCTCTCAAGCTGATAGTCAAATTTTGTATTCTGTCTATTGCTTGCTATTTTTTTGATTTGATCGGTTTCTTTTTTATTTACCCTATTGTTTTTGTTGCTATCAGGGTTTTTAAGTGCTCCTTTCAAATCGGCTTCCCGGCGACGATTTTCTTGATCAATGGTCTCAACTCGTGCTTGTTTAATCACAATGTCAGGGGTTATACCTTTAGCCTGTATAGATCGGCCAGATGGCGTATAGTATTGCGCAGTGGTAAGACGCATAGCTCCATGCCCGGTGAGAGGAATAATAGTCTGGACCGACCCCTTACCAAAACTTTGTGTTCCCAAAATTACAGCACGGCGATGGTCCTGAAGTGCGCCAGCCACTATCTCAGAAGCTGAAGCTGAACCCCCATTAATTAGAACAACCATGGGTAGTTTGTTGGCTAGATCTCCTCTGGTTGCATTAAAGCGTTGCGCATCTTTAGCACGGCGTGAACGAGTTGAGACTATTTCCCCCCGATCGAGGAATGCATCCGATACTTTTATTGCTTGGTTCAAAAGACCTCCGGGGTTGTTCCTCAAGTCAAGGATGATGCCCCGCAGTTTTTGTCCCAACTTACCTTTTATTTTTCTCATACCATTTTCAATCCCGGTACTTGATTGTTCTGTAAATGAAGTCAAGCGCAGATAGCCAATGTTATTCTCTATACGCCATCTTGCTGACCGCACCTTGATAATTGCCCGTATTATTGTGATATCAAATGGTTCTAGGCCTTTTCGACGAACCGTTAGTTTAATTTTTGATTTAACCGGCCCCCGCATTTTTTCTACTGCTTCACTCAGGGTTATGCCCTGCACTGACGTACTGTCGAGATGTGTAATGTAGTCACCTGATTGCAGTCCGGCACGAAAAGCCGGTGTATCGTCGATGGGAGAAACTACTTTTACAAATCCATTCTCCATCGTGACTTCAATACCCAAACCACCAAATTCTCCCTTAGTCTGAACCTTCATATCTTTATAGGTTTTTGGAGACATGTAACCAGAATGTGGGTCAAGAGACGTGAGCATCCCGTTAATAGCGGATTCAATTAATTTTTCATCGCTGATTTTTTCAACGTAATCAGCTCGAACGCGGTCAAAAACGTCTCCGAATAGTTCAAGTTGTCGATAGGTATCAGAACTATTTTTTTGTGCTTTACTGGCAATTGTACCAAAGACAATCATCAATACGGCCGCAGCCGCGAGAATTCTTATAATCATTATCCGCGTTTCCTGTAGTTTCCTGCTGTAAGCCATGGCAGGGGGTTTATGGGCTCTCCGTTTTTACGTAATTCAAGGTATAGAATTTTATCATTCATATCGGTTGAGGAAACTTTTCCTATAGGTTCCCCTTTTAAAACCTTCTGTCCAACTGGGATATATATACTTTCTAATCCAACCAATAATATATGAATGTTGTTTCTAACCTCTAGAATAAGAAGTTTCTCTAACCCTTTAAACGGTCCTGCGAAAACAACTCGCCCCTTTCGTGGAGAAATTACAGTTGTCCCGGGTTTTGTTTTGATGGAAAGTCCCCGTAAATGTCCGTTATTCGAATTCGTTTTGCCATAGGTAACCTCAAAAGTTCCTATCACCGGTAGGCCCAAATGATATGAATCAGTTAATTTCCGGCCCGAGCTATCTTCTCCAGACCAGTGCACTTTTTCGTTTCCCTTTGCTTTATTAGTTCTAAAGATATTTTTGTTTGAGGCCTTTTTTTTATTCGCTCCAAGGCCTACTAGAAGTTGTCTCAAGTTTTTTGCCTCATTGCTGAGGTTTCCGATCTTTTTTATTAAAAGTTCATGCTTGTTTTGGTTAATTTGCATTATTTTAATTTTTTGCGATGTTAATTTCTTTATATTAAGGCGTTGCTGCTCCAATCGCTTTTTTTGGAGTTTTATATTGTTTTTGGCTTTGATAATTGCCGAGCGGGTTTCTAACAAAGAGTCAATTTCAACCTTTAAATCCTGAGAGTGCTTTTCCACATCCGGCAGGATAGAGCGGATTAAAAGTGCGCTTCTTACCGTATCAGAGGGTGTCGAAGGTGATAATAAGAGAGCAATGGGTGGTTGCAGGGCAACTCTCTGAATGAAGCCGATTAAATTATTAAATTGTTTCTTTTTAGAAATTAGAAACTTGTTTTTTACAATTACAATTCTATTAAGGTGTTCAATATTTTTTTCATAATTAACCAATTTCACGGCATGTTGACGCTCTTTTTTTGCTGCTAAAATAGATCTAATTCGAAGATTACCCAATTCCTTATTTAATTTTTTAACTGTTTTATTTAGTAGTATAGATTTATTCCTTGTCTTTTCTAAATGTTTTTCTACATCGCCGAGAAGCCGGGTCTTGTCTGCATGTAAAGGTGTTGGAAACGGTATTCCAAATGTTATAGAGATAAAAAAAATAAAGAGGGCTATTTTAGCCATTTGCCGTGAAGGGATTTGAAGTTCTTTGGTTTTTCATACACTCGGTTGTGTCCAAAAGAGATTGTCCTGTCATTTCGCTCGGCTTCGACAAACCTATTAGCTCTAATAATGTTGGGGCTACGTCAGCGAGCTTCCCATCTTTAAGGTTGATAATATCGCTCGATGCATTTACCAAAATCAAAGGCACCTTGTTTGTGGTATGTGATGTAAAAGGTTTCCCGGAATCTGGATCTGTCATGGTTTCAGCGTTTCCATGGTCAGCAGTTATAAGCAATGTGGCATCTACCTCTAAGGCAGCCATTTCTAGGCGGCCTATACAAGTGTCGACGGTCTCGATTGCCTTTATTGCGGCTGATAATACTCCTGTGTGTCCGACCATGTCAGGATTGGCAAAGTTTACAAATATGAAATCATATTTACCAGACGTAACAGCTTTCAATAGACAATCTGTGACCTCTGGAGCTGCCATTTCAGGTTGTAGATCATATGTCTCAACTTTTGGAGACGGTATTAGTAATCTTTCCTCACCAGGATAGGGTGTTTCATTTCCGCCATTAAAGAAAAATGTAACATGAGCATATTTTTCTGTTTCGGCGATCCGAAATTGTTTTAAACCAGCATCGGAAATTACTTGTGCAAATAAATTATCAAGCTTTTCTGGTAAAAATATTGATGACATTAGATGATCTAGAGTCTCTGAATACTGGACTAGGCCGGCCGCAAAACTGATTGAGATAGTTTTTGATCGTTTGAAATGTAAAAAATCTGGTTCTAGTAGCGCAGTTAAAATTTCCCTCGCTCGATCAGAACGGAAATTTGCCATTAATAAGGTATCCCCATTCATCATCCCATCATAATGGTCAATTATTGTGGGTAAAATAAATTCGTCACTAAGGTTCTCGTTATAGCCTTTTCTTATGGCATCAATTGGTTTGTTGGCTTTTTCTCCCTCCCCGCTAACTATCGCATCATATGCTTTCTCGACACGGTCCCAACGATTATCACGATCCATCGCATAAAAGCGACCGGTTACTGTGGCAATGGATACCGAGTCAAATTGAGAGATTTTTTCGCAAAAGTCCGTAAGAAATTGTAGTGCACTTTTCGGGGGCGTGTCTCGCCCATCCAGAAAAGCATGGATAGCGACCTTTACTCCAGCATCATTCAATATATCTGCCAATTTGAGGATGTGATCTTGATGAGAGTGCACCCCACCCGGTGATAAAAGACCCATCAAATGGCAGGTACCGCTGTGACTTATTAGCTTCTCTATAATGGGGTTGTATTGAAGTTTACCCTCCTGAAGTTCTTGATTTATTCTTTGGATGTCCTGATTGACGACGCGCCCAGCACCCAGATTCATATGTCCAACTTCAGAATTTCCCATTTGGCCAACGGGCAAGCCCACATCAATTCCTGAAGTTTTTAAGAGGGCGTTGGGACATTCCTTTATCATTCGGTTGAAAACGGGCGTCTCAGCTAGGGCGATTGCATTTTCGGATTGTTCCGCCCGCCAACCCCAACCATCAAGAACGCAAAGAATCACTGGTCGTAATATGCTATTAGCTGACATAAGACTCACTTACAGGCTACCTTTTCGAATATATGAACACTATAACGTAAATTACATCCGTTAAATGATTTTTATACACAATTCTTTGTTTCTATCTATTCTCGATGATATGGATGCCCGTTAATAATTTGCTGAGATCGGTAAATTTGCTCGGTGAGCATAACGCGTGCCAACAAATGCGGCCAAGTTAGTTCGCCAAATGACAATAGGAGATCTGCTTGTTTTTTTACCTCTTGATCAACACCATCAGCGCCACCAATTAAAATACAGACTTGTTTAACTCTATTACTTTGCCAGTTTCTAAAAATATTGGCGAGTTCCGTACTAGGAAAGTTTTTGCCGCATTGATCCAATACTAGAATTTTTGACCCTGGTGGGCATTGTTTAAGAAGAAGATTTCCTTGCCTTTTTTTCAATTCTAAGCCCTTGAGTTTCTTTTTTTCTTCAACCTCGCGAAACTCTATTGGCCATTTTATTCTTCGAGAATAATCTTCTATAAGAGTTTTCTCTGGACCCGAACGAATTTTGCCTATCGCGATTATAATAATATTCATTAATGGTCAGCCGTTGAGCCCTCGTTTTGAATGGAATTTTCTGTTAAGTCAGCTTCCCACATCTTCTCTAGATTATAAAAATCCCGAACCTCTGGACGAAAAAGGTGGACTATAACATTTCCGGTATCAATGAGAACCCAGTCTCCTTCAGGCAAACCCTCAGGTTTCCCGATAGGTAAATTTATATTTTTAAAATTCTGTACAATTAGTTCAGCTAATGCTTTGACCTGACGGTTGGAGCTACCACTGGCAATCATCATATAATCACCAATAGTCGTCTTGCCTCGTAGGTCAACTGTGACAATATTCTCTGCTTTGTGGTCCTCCAAAATTTTTTGAACTAGTTTTATTGTGTCCTTTACTTCCATGGTCTCTGAATTTGTTTGCTCGTCGGTCAATGTTCACACTTTTTCAGTCTTTAATATACGAGGTTGATCTCCTACGGATTTCAGTCGCCGTCGCAGGATGTAAGGGCGTCCGTATGAAAGTCCATGCCGGGGGTTTAGAATTTGATATTTCTCGCATATGTTGTGGTGGCAGCCTACTCTTAGAAAATACTTGTGCAGCTTTTCCTGAAAGTGCTTTTACAGAATAGGGTGCGCGGTCAAAAATCACAATGGGTACTGTTGAGAATAACTCCCGCCAGTTTTTCCATTGAGGAATTTGAATTAAATTATCGGCACCCATAATCCATATGAATTTCTTTTCCAAAAAACTGCGCTGGATTATTTTGATACTATCTATTGTGAAGCGCGTGCTTATACGATCTTCTATATCTGTAACTAAAATTCTAGGATCCTGAGCTATTTTCTTGGCATGATTTAAACGTTCAGTAAATGGCGCCATTTCCTTGGATCCTTTCAGCGGATTTTGAGGAGAAACAACCCACCAGATCGTATCCAGCTTTAGGTATTTCAAGGCTTCCCTAGAAATGTGAATATGTCCTTCATGCGCTGGGTTAAAAGAGCCGCCGAGTAATCCAATACGCCTGCCATTGCTATTTATAGCCTGACGGACCGAAGAGCGTAAGTTTTTGGTTAATGAAGTCAGGGTCTCACCTGTCCATTACCGTGCACCACATATTTGAAAGTAGTCAATTGTTCCACTCCAACCGGCCCGCGGGCATGTAGACGACCCGTCGAGATTCCTATTTCGGCACCCATGCCAAATTCACCTCCATCTGCAAATTGTGTGGATGCATTATGCAGTACAATC
>PBWY01000001.1 GCA_002727395.1 Rhodospirillales bacterium
TCGGAATGCTCTTCATCTGCACTATCATGAATAACCCAATATGCCACGGCTTCATCAGAAAGGCCGAATTGTTCCTGTAATTTACGATCAATCTTAATATAAAGACCCGGAATAGCGGCTTCACCAGCTAACATATGGGCAGCGACACCTTCTAGGAAACTTTTGCTACAAATAGAGGTAAAATATGCCTGAAAGGCTATAACACCTGCGCAATAGGGAGGATCATACATTTCTTCCGGCTCTAGGCCCATACCTTTGGCATAATTTAGGTATAATCGATGGTGGGACACACCTTCTGACATTAAGCGTCCGGTTGCTTCTTCATAGGCAACTTCCGCAATCATCTCCCGCCAAGCGGGATCTGGACAGATCCGATAGAGGTTACCGTGATAATTATGGTTATGGAGAGGGATGCCTCCATGTTGTTTGCAAACATATTGTGATTGATCAAAACTCCAAGAACCCTCTACCATTGCTACCCAAAGGGGGTGTCCATACATTGGAATTTCTTTGTGTATTTGGGTAATCCCATCAAGAACATCTTGGGTAGTTAACGCCATTGTAAACCTCCTATTTCATAAATAATTATGAAATACAGGTCTTTCTTTGTCTAGCTTTTGAAAAAAATTACTAGCAGTTATAGATAAATAAATCTGTAGAGGACTAAAATAAAAAGAGTAAAACAAGACAAATAGGAACATTATGGACAAATTTGGAACTGGTGGATGTCTTTGCGGTGAAATACGATATTTTTGTAACGAAAAACCTCTAATGACTGGTCTATGCCACTGCCGAGACTGTCAAACAAACACCGGAACTGCATTCGGTACTTTGATGATATTTTCAAAAACCTCTGTAACTTTAAGAGGAGGCTCCTTTGGTGTTTATGATAGCAAGGGTGATAGTGGAAAAATGGTAAGAAGAAGTTTTTGTAAAGATTGTGGTACTCCCTTCATGTTTGAATATGAAGTTACGCCTGATTTTCGAGTTATTCTGGGCGGCACATTCGATAATCCCAATCTCGTAAAACCGGAATGGAATATCTATACATCAAGTAAACAGCCATGGCTTGAGTTATCAAAAGATTTAAAGTGTTTTGACCGTGGTTTTAAAAGGTGACTAATAATTAATGTTTATTTTTTACTATATAAAAAAGCCCCGCTCTGAAGCGGGGCATAGTTTACAGGGAGGTACGATCAGCTTAGATCGTACCTTCAATACGTGACTAAATTTTGAACGGTTCACTAAACGATTCTTTTGTAGGTTTTCATGCAGGTAATCCCGTTGTATTTGGTTTGTTATTATTTTTCTCCAACATGAACAACCTCGCCGGGCACTTCAACATCATTAATATTCCAGGCGATGGTAATGCGCGGTTTATCGCCTTGGTATGGCGCAACCATATGTGTTAAATGAGACGGAAATATTACCATCGCCGAAGCAATATCACCAATCGGTCGGAAAAAACTCTGTACAAAATTCGGAGCATAGGGACAACATTGCGGGAGCCGTGGATCGCTGAACATCAAATGACCATTGAGGGGTTCATCACTAACAGAATCTCCATTCCCAGGTTCCAATGAATAAACGACAGACAAAGAAGAACGTTGATGTGAATGCGGAATTAACCACTCGCCGTGTTGCATGACGTTGGCCCAGGAATCATCGACAATGGCATTTTTTTCTTTTGTAATTAATTTAAAAAACACCTTCGCCCGAGCATCAATCAAATCAAAAAATGGTATATTCAATTGCTCAAGATTTCTTATTTTCATTCCTCCATGGGCAAGACTATTTAGAGGTTTTTCTTTTCGTTGTTTTTTGTCTCTTCTTAATAATTCTTCTACAAGTGGAGCCTTGTATGCTTCAAGTTCTGGGTTCTCAATAGTAAATATGTCCCCATCATGTCGGGTCATTTGTGTTTGATCCCGCCAAACAGGAAACTGCTTGATACCGAGTAGTACGCCGTCTCTTTCTATGTCGCGGGTCATTGTCTTATGAGTACGTTTTCTTTTTTTAAGTAAGATAAAAAATGATAGCTCGATTAAGTCCTTTGAACAACGGAGTATGTAACAATGTATAATTAAATCTTCTGCCAAAGAACGAATGATATCAAGAAATTAACATGACTTCGCCCATATTTCGGCCTATTTCCTCCTCAAAAATTTATTAATTAATCATTCTCTTTTTTTTTAATCATGAGGACAAATTCTATGCTCAGCACTTTTTTTATTGCTACATTTTCTGCGCTCATTCTTGAGGGTGAACCAAAGACAACGACTTCAGTAAGCCAACCCTCAATTATTAAGGGCCCATCTTTATCTAAAAATAATAAAGCGGAGGAGACGTTTAATAAATTGGGGTTACCCAAAAATATAGACCTAACTGTTATGAAATTAGATAAGGTTTCTAGCCAACCAAAGAATAATAAACGCGGAATTTCTGGATGGTCAAAAGACAAGGAGGTACAAGATGTCAAAAACGGTAATCCAGATTGGATGAAATAATATAATATTTAAAAAGATATTCCATCAGGTATTTATTTTGAAACCTGAAACGGTATTTGATGGCAGTTCTAATATTTTATTAGTTTGTTTGGAGATGTGATAATCGTATTTAGAAAATGATTTTCTAAATAATGTGATATAATTAACGACATATAAACAAATTGTCTGTTACTTATAGGTAGTTGAAAGTGATTATCTCGAGCTTGAACAGGGAAAAGTTTGGCAAATCTTTTTAAACCCAAAAAAGGACAGCTAATGGATAGTGATTTTTGTGGCAATAGCTTCGAGATTAATTCTGAAAAGGAGCTGGAAGAGTTATACGGCATACCGCACGAAAACGTTATAAAAAAACAAACAGATCACATAGTTGATCCGGGACAAGCATTTATTGAAGCCTCACCGTTTCTTATTTTGGCCACTGCAGGAGCAAATGGTGTGGATTGTTCGCCAAAAGGTGATGCCCCGGGATTTGTTCAAATACCGGATCCTAAAACTCTGTTGATACCGGATCGGCCGGGTAATAACCGAATTGATGGTATGAAAAATATTGTCCAGAATTCAATGGTTGGACTTATTTTTATGGTTCCCGGGTCATCAACTACTTATCGTGTTAATGGGCGCGCTATTATTAGTATTGATCCGAACTTGCTGGATCGTTTTTTGGTACGTAATAAGAGGCCGAGGGCTGTCATTGTTGTTACCGTTGAGGAAGCTTTCCATCATTGCCCCAAGGCTTTTGTGCGTTCAAAGTTTTGGACGCAGCTCAACGACGCAAATATTCAGTCTGTGCCAAATACGGGTACCTTTGCTGCTTATCGTGACGGAGGCGACGAAGAGTATGAACAAAATTACGAAAGAGATTATCAAAACCGTTTAAAAGAAAGTCTTTATTAATCACGAAATAAAGGCTTTCGTTGCTAAGATCTTTATCGTTTTGTTTACATTACCTTACGGTTAAAATTTTTGATTTGAAAGAGGACTCAAACTTGTCAGTTGGCTTTGACATTATCGGTGATATACACGGGCACGCCGAAAAGCTCAGGAATCTTCTTCGAAAGATGGGATACAAGAAGGCGATATCTAGTTGGTCGCACTCTGAAAGAGTAGCTATTTTTGTCGGAGACTTGATTGATCGTGGGCCTGAGCAACTTGGCACCCTTAAACTTATACGAAATATGGTGGAGATGGGTAATGCGAGGGTGGTTATGGGTAATCACGAGTTTAATGCTATCGGCTGGATGACTCGAGATCCGGATAATCTGGAACACTACCTTCGTCAAAGACACGGAGATAAGGGTAAAATTAACAGGCGGCAGCATTCTAGGTTCCTCGAGGAAGTTGGTGAAGGGAGTGCAACGCATGAGGAGTGGGTTGACTGGATGAAAAGTTTGCCACTCTGGATAGAAGAAAAAGATTATAGAGTAGTCCATGCCTGTTGGGATGGAGGATTGATTGAAAAACTAANGTTGTCTCTTNATGAAGANCANACNTTAAATNATNCGGTTTTGATAGAAGGGTATCGAAAGGGGTCNGCNGCCTACAATTGTATCGATACAATACTAAANGGNGTNGAAGTTCCTNTACCCTCAGGACAATACTTTACTGACAAGGATGGTGTTCGGAGNTCTGATATTCGGGTGAGGTGGTGGGACAGTAGCCTTNATAGTTATAAGTCCGCATATATTGGTCCGCCGGGTGTCTCCCTTCCTGACACACCAATTATAAATCACGTGAAGGTGTCCGCTCCAGATAAGCCTACATTTTTTGGCCATTACTGGTTTGAGCCGGAAAGTGAAAAGGTTCCGGTTACTATGAAGGCGGTTTGTCTGGATTATAGTGTTGCTGCTGGAGGTCCGCTGGTTGCTTACAGGTTTGACGGAGAACAAGAATTGTCTGAAAGTAAGTTCATTTGGTAGCAATCTTATATAATCGGTCAACAGCGAGGTTTATGATAAAGTCTTTTGAAAGCGGATTCCTTGAGTCAAAATCTCTCAATGTCATTTATGGTATTACAGGCAATTTTTATCGACTAAAAAATTTAGCAGGCGACGGTGATGAACCGATTTACTAATTGCATTGCAACCCAAAAAAAGTCTTCTTTCCAAATTATTTTCGTTGCCTGGATGATTACGATTGTCTCGTCAAATGTATATTCTCAACATCGTTTGATCGAAAAATTTGATACAGATGATAATAATATTATCGAACGTAGTGAACTTCCTGAAGAGGTAGTTCCGCCATTTCTGAAAATGAGGTTTGGAGATATTGATTGCGACAAAGATGACGGTATTAGCCATCAAGAACTCATGACCTTCTTTAAGGGTGGGCGAGGAACCTGTGAGTCCAACAGAGGTAATTTTGGTTCCTCTAAGCCATATCAACATCGGCTTATAAAATTGATGGATAGGGATGAAAACGGAACGATTGAATTATTAGAAATCCCACCAAATGCGAGAATTAGATCCAGTTTTGGAAAAATTGATTGCGACAAAAGTGGAGGAATATCCAATACCGAATTGGTTAGGTTTTTTCGGTCTGGCCGATCGGGGTGCCCTCCTGGCATTGTTATGGAAAGTAAGAATAAAAAAACAAAGAAATTCTTGGAACTTTCAAGTCAGTTAAATCAATATTCTGCAAAGATGATGAAGCCGAGCGGAAAAGGACCTTATCCGGTTATAATCATGAGCCATGGGAGTGGAGGGGCTATTCCCGGTTATTCCCGGTGGGGTAAGCAGCTAGTTAAATGGGGTGTGGCGCCAATCATTATCGATCATTATGGGCCGCGGGGTGTTAGGAGAGCTCCATCACAGGTTGAAAGTATAGAATGGAGAAAGGAGGATCTTCTATCTCTACTCAAGGTAATCAAAGACAGAAGGGATGTGGATCAAAATAACGTAAGTTTGGCGGGTTGGTCGGCGGGGGCTTATTTGGTATTCGGCGGCATATTTAATGAGGATATTAAAAGGCAAACAGGTTTTAAAAATAGTTTCAAGGCAGCGATTCTTTTTTATCCAGCTTCTCAATCAGTATTTGATAATTTTGATCTTCGGCCCATTCAGATTCCTACGATCTTTTTAACCGGTGAACTCGATAGGATATGGTCTGAAGGAGATTATGTTTGGCAAGATAATATCAATGAAATTCGATCAGAAAACGGAAGTTTTTATTTAAAAGTTTACCCTAATGCTATTCATGGTTTTGAATCGTTCCCAAAATTTTTAGGTAAGAAGTGTACACCACTTAATTGCTTAGAATATAATGGAGAGGCCCACCAGCGTTCTATCTTTGATTTAAAAACCTTTGTTGCAACCTATATTATTAAATGAAAAATTAATTTTTAATCCTTCGAAATATGACTTCAAAAATTTTCTATAATCCACCCTTATTTTTGCTTTCGCTCCGGTATGCCTTTGAAGGATATTAACTGTGCTGAGCAGAAGAAACGATGAGAAAATCAACGTCTGAGTTTTTTCATCAACTTATATTTCATAGATTTTTCAAGTTTTTCTAACGGAATTTCACTGGCAATCAGCTTGGTAATGATTTCGTTATTATAATTCAGCAAGGGAAACTCAATTAGGACAAACGATCTATAGCGCCTGCCCTCCTGAATGAGATGGCTTTTGACTTTACGGTATCCGGAAATATTTACCTCAGGGATGAGGTTTTTTGTCGTGCTCCTAAGGTAGGACTGGGCGTTGATTCCTGTATCGTTGAGAATATTAATTACTGTACTCCTGAGCCGGCTATTTAGTTGATCTGCCAGTTGACGCTTCGCGGCTAGAAGGCTCTTGTCTATTGCAATCTGCATGTTAGACGACAAACCTGTGCCGGTAACCAATAAGCTTAGGTCTATTGTATCAAACCCAGGTTCTAAATGCTGGTTTTTAGGCGGGTTTAAAAACCAGCTGGGTATTATTTTTCTCTTGCCGCTTCTTTGCTCAGAGCTGGTATTTCTCTGCCTCGGGTTTAAGGTTTTAATATTGTTGGAGAAGGTGGAAGGGTTTGGCTTTACTGTTTCATTGTCCGAAAAATTTTTTGAGGTGTATGAGGGTTTATATTTCTGCTGCTCAATCACACAGCTCGATAAAAGCATGCTTAAGGTGAGGAAAAGAAGAAGCGGGGCAAATAAAGCAACTTTATTGGAATTTTTGTTAGATAAATAAGACATTGCGGGCCCTTCTTAACGCCATTCCATCGCGGGATAATCGAACATTATGGCTGTTTTCCACTGAGAACGTAAAAGTCAATGCGCTTCCTGCGCCAGTCACTTGCAGGAATTTCTAACAATCGGCCGTTTAGTTCTTCTGGTGTATACTTTTTCTTAAAGTTTATAGGGGAGCGGGTGGCTACTACAAGAACATATTGATCGATAAGAATGACTCTTCTAAGTGTATTTCTTGAAAACATGGCTCGAAATTCGTAAGGCCTGATTGCATTGGAGGTTGGTACTTTTAACTGGGATGCAAGCCAGTTCCTTTTATCCAAACGGTTTGGGAATATTCTTGAAACTTGTTTTTTGTTTTCGTCGTGGGGGTCCCAAAGGAATATTGTGACATACATTTTTGTTGACGGAGAGATAAAAAACTCAATTTTTTCTTGATGTCTGTATTTGCGATCATGTCTGTTAAGCGTTGCGGTAAAGTCAAAACCAGGATCCTTATGGCCTTGCAAAGATTTGACATCTGCAGAAATTTTTACTCGGCAAGTTTTATAGTCTTTATCCGAGTTTATAATTTTTTTTGAAATGATTTTTAGGTCACGAATGAGGCCCGTTACTTCACTCCATATTGACTTGTTGAGTAGGCATTTTTCTGTGTCGCCGGTTTCTGTACACAAAAGGATATCTTGACCAGAGACGATTTCATTGGCACCAATATTTAACGCCTCTTTTCTTGCGTTTTGTGTTGCTAAATGACAGGCAGTTGCCTCCGGAACTGTGGGGCCATAGTTGTATGAGCCGACACTTTCGACTGTCCTAGCAAAGGCACCAACACAAATATTAAAAAAAAACACACTAATCAGAAGTACTGATATATTTAGCTTAGTAATGATTTCTATGAGTTTTTTTAATTTTATCGTTGGCATTGGACGATGAGAGTTTGGTTTTCTGCAATTTTTGCGAGTTTTGTTGTTGGCAGTTCCTCAGACTTTCCAGACCACCTTGTCGGAAGGCCGGCAGACACCAGAAACGACCTGACGGTCGAGGCCTTAATCCCAAAATTAACATTCTCCGGAAGTGACCCAATCGCTTTGGCAACCTTCAACTTGTTCAACTGCGCAATTACTACGCCGACTATGTTGCCACTGGTGTCATAGATAGGTCCTCCGCTATTACCCGATTGGGCTGCTGCATCCATCTGGAATTGCCCGGTATTATTCTCGATGCCTCGTCGACTGCTCACGATACCCTTGGTCAATTTGATTGTATTGCCGAACAACTCACCAAATGGATAACCGGCCACAAGAATATCTTCGCCGAGCTGGATTTCCTTTTCTCTTAAAAGGCCGCGCGAAGAAAGAGGCACAATCGCGACGCCCAGCTTACGGATAAGTGATTGAGTGCCGGCTCTTGCCATTTCCGTGGTTCTGAGTTTCAAGAGGGCAAGGTCGTTTCGTCTGTCTGTCTCAACAACAGTCGCCGTAACGAGTCGATTTGGTCGGTCACCAACTTTTAAATGTTTGCAGCCTCTGACGACATGCTCGTTGGTTACGACATGCCCTAGCTTCGTGACGAAAAAACCAGAACCTGCTGTCGCTAGTGGAGCAGGGGGGGGGCCTGGTTTGGTGTAGTTTTTCTCTCTAGCTTGTGGTTTGGTGTTAGACTTTGTCTTTTTCCGCGCCCTTTGTATTTTTAGTTGGTTCTTTAGTTTTTCTAACTCTGCCAGCAGGCGCGTCCTATCGGATTTAGCGTTAGTTTTGGGTCTATCTGCGGCCTCACGGGCAAGGTCTCGAGTTAGTTCAACTTTGTAGACATAATTGCCACTAAGTGTTTGGCCACTATCATCTGAAATTAAGGCCTGATCCGGGTCCCCTTCAAAAATAATTGGGTAAGTTCTTCCTCTGCTGAGTAAGATTTCGCCACAGCTGGTAAATTCGTAGATACCATCAACGGATACAGAGGATGGCTCGCATTCGTATTTAATTTTATTTCGAACAAACGTGGCTTGGTAACGTTTTTTGATTGTATTAATTTTTACTGTTGCCGATACATTACTTCCTCTTTCGCCTTTGTAGTGAAGGATTTTTATGGCATTATTCTTTAATGGGTAAAATTTAGCAGTTTGTTGTTTAACTGAAGCTTCCCGTACAAAATCTCGGTCGAATTTAATTTTTATAAGAAAATTCCCATTCAAGGTACCACCTGCTGCATCGGTTATTACAACCTGATCTAGGTTTCCTTCTAATACGATGGGGATGTCTTCCGAATAATATTGACTTGTGGTATCAACTTGTCCGTTTTTATCGTTTCTATTGATTTCACCACAGCTGGTAAACTCGAAGATACCATCCGCAGATATTTTAGATGGTTCGCATTGATATCGAAATTTGCCGGAGAAAAAGATCGCCCTGTAACTCCTGCTATCGTTACTAATTTGAACTGTGACCGATGTTCCTGTCCCTATTTCGCCTTTATAGAAAAGGGTCCTGCCATCTACATTTCCAGATTGAGAACTCCATGCGACATTAGGAAATATAATGAACCAAAAAAGATACTTGAAGATTTTTTTGAAAATCATTTAAGTTTTCTGTCCTAATTCATAATAGAATTTAATTTTGAATAATATTTCAAAAAATTTGGTGGTAATATTACTTTAATATCTTACTTTGTAAAATAAGCCTTTTATAATCTTTAATTATAAGTAATTGGAAAGGTTGGCTCCCCGGGCCGGACTCGAACCAGCGACAAGGCGGTTAACAGCCTGATTTCGGCCATCTTAGAGAAACCCTAAATAACCCTTAACCTCGCTCAATCCCAGACCTTATAACGCTTACAGGCAACTAACAGTCCTATAGTCTCGCATAATGACATACACTGTCAGAGATTCGTGTGCAAGTAATCTGCAAGCATTTGCTTGCACGTTTAGCGTTTTGAGCGTTTCCAGGTGAGAAATTCCGCGCCTTCTTTTAAGTCAGCAAAAGGTATTCTAGATTAGCCATTTGCCCCTATAATCTTGTGAAAAATTTTCACAAGATTTGTCACACAGATGGGAATAAAAAAACAATCTAGTTATAGGTTAATCTGAAAATGTCCATTTTTAGTTAGGGGAATAACCTTGCTGCTTCACTTTCTAATTGACCTTTTAAATATTCTATTTTAAGCGGCGAGCCAGCACCTAGCTCCTAATCAAGCCTATTATAAATAAAGATATAAGCAGTCTCCCTAGAAAAATATAACTCCGATAACCCAAGCCCCAAACCAGATTGCAGTATAAATTTCCCAACCACTCATCTTCTTCTCCTTCT
>PBWY01000036.1 GCA_002727395.1 Rhodospirillales bacterium
CGATCACACATCGATTAAACCATTTCGGACTTATATATGGGGTTGTCCACATCCCGAATTGTGTAAAAAGGATCGTTGGTATAAGTGCCCAGATCCCCTGAATAATCCTTTCTTCAGTATATAGGCCTAAACCACCAATCGCTATGACGTGGGTACCTGAAATGACAAGAAACATTAATGAAACAGCAAATACGTAAGTTTTACTGTGCAGGCGGTATGAGTGTATCCAGCTTGCAATTACCGGCCCGGCTATTCCGGTTGCGCCCTGACACATGCCTGCAATTAAGGCTAAAACTGGAGCAGTTTTTTTCGCAACCTCCCCCTTAAGTTGAAAATCTGGTTTTAAAGCCAAGAGCAATAAATATAAGCCAAGCCAACCGACAAGCAGCCATAGTAATGCAATATCTGAGAGTGAGGCTAAAACTAGCGCTCCTGTGGCCGTCCCAAAGCCCGCTGCAATTAGAGATATTTTTAGATGCGGGACATCGGTGTTCATTTTACGGTAACGCCAGCAAATCCAAATGTTACTCGCTGCCACAGGGATCGTTAAAACAACTATTGCGTGTTCCGCACCAAGAAAAGCCGCGAGAGTTGGAACTGCAATCGTCGGCAATCCAATACCAACCGCTCCCTTAAAATATGACCCAAGAGCAATGGCAATCAGGACGATCATAAGCGCTTCGTAACTCATAAATGCACCGATACTTGTTGGGAGCAATGGAGGAACATTTTATTTTATAGACCAATACATTGCTAGGCTGCGGTTTTCAAGAATTAGAAAAATATTAGTTAGAGAATGACTATAAACCCCCCACGTACCTTGTTAATTTGTTAACGGCTGATATTTTTATGATTATAGAGATAAAAACACTAAATTAGGGGGATGTAGCGTGTCGGCTGAATACGCTCTTTTTAGCAAAGAAGAAAATGAAATCCTGACCCGTACTGGCCCAGGAACACCGATGGGTAAACTTTTACGAAGGTATTGGCTGCCGGCAATAAAGTCGGATGAGATACCGGTTCCGGGAGGAGATCAATTACGGCTGAAACTGTTGGGTGAAGATTTGATAGTGTTCCGATCTACCGATGGTCGTGTTGGTGTTTTGGACCAATTTTGTCCGCATCGTCGGGCAAATTTGTTTTTCGCCCGTAATGAAGAATGTGGTTTACGTTGTACTTACCATGGTTGGAAATTTGACCTTGATGGAAACGTTATCGAAATTCCTTCCGAACCTGACTTTGAACAGTGGGAAACGAAGCCCAGAGTAAAGGCTTATCCTACAGTAGAATCTGGAGGAATTATATGGGTATACATGGGGCCGTCAGGGCAAAAGCCTGCCCCACCTGAATATGAATATTGTCTGGTTCCAGACGAGCATCGATTTGTGACAAGGCGTTGGGAAGAATGTAATTGGTTGCAGGGAATGGAAGGTGGAATCGACCCGGTACATGTCCCATTTTTGCATAAATATGAATTGAGCACAGATCCATTACATCGCGGAACTGCGGGTGCGGATTTAACATCGGCTACAAACATTTTTTATGACAGTGTTGATCAACCCTACGGTGCTAATGTTATCGCGCGAAGGGATGCCGAGGATGAAAATTATTACTGGCGTATAGGTCAATGGATATTTCCTTGTTTCACGATAGCCCCCCCTTATGGAGATTTTGCGATGGGCTCTAATGCTTGGGTGCCACGCGATGATAACAGTTTCTGGCGGTGGATAATTAGTTGTCACCCTACACGTAAACTAACAAAAACCGAGATTTCAGCGATGGAAGAGGGAAAAGGTACCCATGTCAGGTTAAACGATGATCTGAAAGGGATAGCTAATAGAGAAAATGACTATTTGATCGATCGCGAGGGCCAACGTGCGGAGAAAACATTTAATGGTGTATATACAGTTGGTTTACAAGACAAGGCGATGCAGGAGAGCCAAGGCGAGATTCATCAACGTCAGTTTGAATATTTGGTAAATAGTGATAAGTCTATAATTAAGATGCGCCGAAGATTGCTGGCTACTGTAGGAATTAATGAACAGGGCGGAGAGTTGCCGGGACTTACTGCCGTAGACCAGAGAATTAGATCAGCATCCCTCGTAAAGCCTAAAGGCATACCTTATGAAGAGTTGAGTGAAGACATTTTAGTATCACGTAAGGGTACTCCTGTTACATCCATTTAAATACCAAAGGCGAGAGGGGCGTTAAGCAATGACATTAATTTTATCTAATGAAGATATTGAAAAAGTACTTGAGATGGATTCTCTCGTGCCGGTATTGGAAGAGGCTTACATAGAGCTTGTGGAAGGACGGGGCGGAAATCGTCGCCGTTCCGATATTGTAACTCCCACTACCCTCCGTGATGATGGTTTGTATGCTTTGAAATCAATGGATGGAGTGATCCCAAAGCTAGGTGTCGGGGCAATAAGGTTGAATTCTGATATACTGACTTTTCCAACAAATGGAAACGAAATGAGAAGAGTTAAGGTTCCTGCAGCCCCAAATAATCGCTATGTTGGATTGGTTTTGTTATTCAGTACTCATAATGGGGAACCTTTAATGATTTGTCCCGATGGCGTTATGCAGCGCATGCGTGTCGGGGCAACTAATGGTATTGCTGCTAAACACCTAGCGTTAGCTGAAGCAGACACTCTTGCTGTACTCGGTTCTGGTTGGCAGGCGGGTGCCGCAGTGCTCGCCCATGCAGCAGTTCGTAATCTTAGTGATGTTCGAGTATACAGCCCGAACCCAAAAAATCGAAAGGATTTTGCTCTAGAAATGTCGGAGGCCCTAAATATTGATGTAAGAGTGTGTACATCTGGGGAAGAGGCGTGCAAGGGGGCGCATATGGTGGCCTGCGCTACAAACGCGGTAATGCCAGTATTCGCAAAAGAATGGCTAGAACCAGGTATGCACATCGGAACCGTGCGCCCCGGAGCTACTGAAGTTGAAAAAGCAGCGTGGCCGGAGATAGAAATTTTTGTTTTATTAGATCACGATGATAATGCAGAGATGATTTATACGCATGGAGTGCTGGTGGGAGAAGATAAGGTTGGGTCATACGGTGTTGAACACGATGATTGGCACAATTCTCTGCCTTCGCTCCCACAAATTATTAATGGCGACCGCGAAGGTCGAACCGATGATACTCAGTGTTCTTGTTTTTTGAATAATCTCGGAATGGGATACCAATTTGCCGCTACTGGATATGTAGTCTATCAAAAGGCTAAGGAGTTAGGACTAGGAACCGAATTACCTACTGATATGTTTACAGAAACTGTTCACCCTTAAAAGCCCAAATTTAAACCAATAAACTAGCCAACATTTTTCGAATTTCTTCTGGCATAATAGTCGATTTTCTATGTGTCAGATCAAAGAAAACTTCAACAGCTTCTTGAGTTGCAATTTGCTTCTTTGTCTCCGCGTTCTCCATAACCTGTGTGTAGGTTAAACTTTTTGTGCCCAAACGAGTAAAACCACTTTTAATAATAATTAGTTCGCCCTCGTTTACCTCGTTAATAAAATTATTGATTGTACGAGCTACAACGACACCTAAGCCGTTTTGTTTTAACAAAGCTTGGGCACCATCTATATGGTTCCAAATATGAAATCCTGCATCATCAAAAAAGTGTGCGTAAAAGCGCACGTTCATATGGCCTAAATGATCGCAAAACCATGGGTGAACAACAGCACGATGGGTCTCCATCCATTTTGTCATTTACATTCCTTTTTTGTGTTCAACTATAAGTAATCATAGGGCAGCGTGACAATTGAGGAAATGGCGTTAACATATACAAATGAAAGCAGCAGTAATAGAAAAGCAAGGTGGGTCGGATTGCATAAATTATAGGGATTGGCCTGACCCTAAGCCAGGACCCGATGATGTTATTGTAAGAGTTAAGGCGTGTGGTTTAAATCATCTCGATATATTTGTGCGCAGAGGAATGCCCGGGTTTCCAGTTCCCATGCCCTTTATTTCTGGTGGTGATATCGCAGGCGAAATTTTTGAGGTAGGACAAAAAGTGCGTGGTTGGGTTCCAGGAGACCGGGTTACTCTCAACCCGGATACACATGAAGGTATGATTGGTGAACAATTATATGGTGGGCTTGCGGAATTGGTAAGAGTGCCATCAAAGAATCTTGTAAAACTGCCGGAAAGTTTATCCTATGAAGAGGGAGCTTCAATACCGATCGCATACGGTACTGCTAATAGGATGCTCTTCGGTAGAGGGAATATAAAAGAACAAGAAAAAATGCTTATTTTGGGTGCTAGTGGTGGTGTTGGAATAGCATGTATTCAATTTGGCAAAATGGCTGGAGTCACTGTCATTGCGGCCGCTGGTACTGCAGAGAAATGCAAAAAACTTAGTAATATTGGAGCAGATTATACTATAGATTACTCAAAGGAAGATTTTAGCGCTGCTGCCTGGAAAATTTCTGAAAAAGAGGGTGTTGATGTTGTTGTAAATTTTACNGGCGGCAATACATGGGCNCCTTGTCTNCGCACAGTAAAACCGGGAGGTCGAGTTTTAACATGTGGTGCCACTGCGGGTCACGCNCCANAAACTGATTTACGATATATTTGGGTTAGAGAACTTAATATTCTTGGCTCAAANAGCTATAGCCAAGANGATGTTGAACAATCNGTAAAATANGCATCTGAAGGTAAAATCAAACCCGTAATANGCAAAGTTATGCCATTGAAGGAANCAGCAGAAGCAGAAAAATTAATGGAGNANCGTAACTTTCTTGGAAAAATTATCCTTTGTCCTTAAACATTAATTAGAGCCAAGAAATTCTTCAATATATAACTTTACAGCTTGGCGGTCGACCTTGCCGGTTCCCCCTATTGGTAATTTGTCAATAAATATGACATGTCTAGGGTGGGCATACGCTGCCCCATGTTTCAAAGTAAAATTCTTAATGGCCTGCTCATTAATATTTGCTTTTGGTCGCACGGTTACTAATGCTGCGGGTGCGAGCCCTTTAACTTCATGTTTTATGGGTATAACTACCGCATCAATGATATCTGGATGTTGAACTAATAATAGTTCTACTTCCTTGGGATAAATATTTTCACCGCCGCATGAAAATTGATCATCTATACGTCCCAAAAAATAAAAAAACCCTTGGTCGTCTCTCTTGAATATATCTCCTGTATGAAGCCAGCCATCAGACAGTCTTTCTTTTGTCAAATCCGGTCGCTCATTGTAGGCATAGAGCACCGCGGGTGATTTTACCCATAATTCCCCCTGCTTGGCACTTTCCAGACCGCTATCCTCAACTAGTTTTACAGCCACTCCGGGTGCTGGGACGCCACAACTTCCCCGGGGAGTATACCTTCCATCTGTTGGCGCCCGTAATGGTCCTCCGCCTTCTGTCAAGCCATAAGCCTCTTCAACTTCCGCATCAAAAGCCTTCTCAACGGCTTTTAGTAAGTCAGCTCCGACAACGGCTGATCCCATTTCTAGACATCGTAAATAGGGAAATTCGAGTTCTTGGAGTAATTTTGTTTCTGCGAGCATCATTCGATACATTGCGGGAACACCTCCAGTTTCAGTACATTTATATTTAGCGAGGGCGTTCAGCATTAATTTTGGTTCAAAATGTGGTAAAATGACTGCAGAGCCCCCTACAAAGAGTTTTGGTTTTATAGAAACACGCATCGCATTTTTATGAAAAAGAGGACCCGCAACCAATGCGCGGTCGGTATGGCTTGAAGGCCAGTATTTTTGAGAACTTTTAATTCCCCATAACATTCCCTCGTGCGTAAGTAATACGCCTTTGGGGAGTCCAGTTGACCCTGATGTGTAGGGTAGAAAAGCAATTTCACCATGACTAAATTCACTGGGTCCAAATTGTTTTTGTGCAAACGTTTCTAATGAGTGTTCATAGTCAAGCCAGCCATGAGGAACAGGATTGAGTGCTATCAATGTTTGTAATTTATTATTTTCAATCACTTCAACTAAATCTTCGTTGCAATCAGGTTCTATAATTGCGGCCCGACAGTCGGAATCTTTAATAATAAAATCTATTGTTTTAGCACCCAATTTAATATTCAGCGGGATAGGAATAATTCCCGCTCTCATTGATCCAAAAAATATTTCGATGAATTCGGATCTATTCCCCATGCCCAGCAACAATCGTTCCCCTTGCTTGACTCCAATGTTTAAGAGCATAGATGCAACATTAGTCATACGACGGGATAACTGCCCATGAGTTATTCTTGTGACCTTTGTTCCGGATAGATCTATCAATGCTGTTTTGTTTGGGTAGGTATCTGCAGCGCCGCTATTAAAATAGCCAAGATTAGATTTTCTATAGTCCATGAGAAAATCTATGTTTTTAGATTACACCAGGACGGTATAGTGGGTTTGACTAATGTGTTCTCTGCCAATAATTCTCGGTCTTCATTGAGAGCTTGGTTTAGTGCTTCAATTCGCAACATAGCTAACCCCTGATTATTTGTAACCGCCAAAATTTCTCCGACTCCTTTGCCCTGAGACAAAATGTTTGTCCCTGTCGTGGGTATCTCCCCCTGAAATGAAACAGGAAAAAGACGTTTCTTGACTAGGTTTCGCACCTTCATTCTTGCTGTTACCTCCTGTCCGACATAACACCCCTTAGTAAAGGAGACGGCCTTCAATTCATCAAACCCAAGTTCCAAAGGAAAATAACCTCTTAACATGCTATTTGGTATATAATCAGCAACCCCTAAGGATATTTGTAAGTGCTTATACCAAATTTCATTTTTTTCTATAAATCCATTCATTGGAATGATTTGGTTTTCAAACTCATTAGGAATAATCGCTCTAGTGCCTAATTGCGTGAGGCGCGGGTCTGCAGATGTAATCACCCCTTTGAATTTATTCAAATTCTCGTACTGACCCTCGGTAGAAATTTTCACCTCATTTTGTTGTCGAATAATAGAAAATATTGAGAACGCATCTCTTCTATTATTAATTTCTACCTTTGCCCGAAGACGATACATATTTAGTGTTTTTTCCAGGGTATCAACAGTATCTTTTTGGCAGTCTATAAAAATGCCTGTGGAGGTATAAAAAATAAAAAAATCGTATAAGTATTTTCCCTGAGGGTTCAAAATGGCAGAAAATTGCATTTTTTTTTCTACTAATTTTTCCATATCATTCGTGACGATTCCTTGAAGGAAAGCCAAGGTATCTGGACCAGTAATGGATAGAATGCTCCTATCTTTTAATTTTGTGCAGTAAACGTCATGCATAGTTACTTTTAATTTTTATAAGGGTCATAAATATTGAACGTTTTCTTTAATTCTTAATATGAGGATAGCGGAAAATTTTAAAAAGTATTGAACATGAAAATCAGAGACCGAATTTATTTTATATTTTAGATTAAATATCTTGGAGTCCAATAGTTATTTTAATGAAAATTCTTTTTGTGACGTCGACGCGTATCGGGGATGCTGTTCTTTCGACAGCCATACTTCGTTACATAATTGAAAAATACCCTTCGGCTTCATTGACTGTCGCCTGCGGTCCTTTGCCAAGCTCCCTATTTGAACCAATCCCCGGAGTTGAGCGTGTTATAACAATCCATAAAAAGGCCTTTTCAATTCATTGGATTTCTCTTTGGGCCACAACTGTTACTCAATCATGGGATTTAATCGTTGATTTACGCTCTTCGGCTATAGCATTTTCTTTGCGAGCTAAATCCCGAAAGATTTTACGGTCTGATAAAAAAACCTCTGATTTACATCGTGTGGAAGAACTTGCCAGCCTATTTAATCTAGATAATCCGCCCGCTCCAAAACTCTGGATCTCTAATTCAATGGAGGATATGGGCCAAAAATTAATACCGAATGGTTCGCCTATTATTGGTTTGGGCGTTACAGCCAATTGGATGCCAAAAGTTTGGCCCTCAAAAAATTTTATTGAGTTAATTCAGCGTTTGACAAGAAAAGGGAAAATTTTTTCTGGTAAGCGGTTTGCTATTTTTGGGTCAACGAATGAACGGGATATTGCAATGCCGGTAATTCAGGGCCTCACTGATACCGAATGTATAGACCTAATCGGTAAAGCTTCAATTTCTTCGGTGACAGCTTGTATCAAAAGGTGCAGCTTTTTTATAGGAAATGACTCCGGGTTAATGCATATCGCGGCGGCTCTCGGTGTTCCAACTATAGGCTTATTTGGCCCGAGCCCAGCTGAACGGTATGGCCCGTGGGGTGACCATTGTCAGTCGGTTGTTTCTTCGGAGAGTTATCATGCGCTCATTGGAAAAAAGGATTTCGACCATCGTAGTTCAGCTAATTTAATGAATGGATTGTCTGTTGATGCGGTGGAGAAGGCTACTTGTGAATTATTTGATAGAATTAAGGGGAGTGCAAGTGGCTAAAATTTTGATGGTAGATGATGGAATAAGTTTTGATGGAAATTCCCTAGAACAGGGTCCGTTGGGCGGGGCGGAGACTGCTTTTATATCTTTAGCCAATTCTTTCTCAGAGCGAGGTCATGAAGTTTTAATAAGAAATAACTGTTCTGGGACTATGAAAAAAAACAACATTGATTGGGCTCCTTTAAAAAATGGAGTGCCTGATCATTGTGACCTTTATATTGCGAACAGGAGCGACAAATTACTTACACTTCCCTGTGATTCTAGGGCTGTAGTTTTTTGGATACATAATCCGGCCCAATATTTACTTAAGTTTCGATATTTGACAAAAATCTGGAGCCGTAAACCCGTAATAGTTTTCTCGGGTAACTTTCATGCAAATAGTTATCCGAAATGGGCGCCAGATGGCGGGCGTAAAATTATTCCGTATGGTATCTCTGATGAATTTGTTAAAGTTGAGCCAATTGGAACCATTCCAGAACCGAGGGCAATTTTTACATCAAACCCACTAAGAAGTCTTTCTTGGTTGCTTGGAATTTGGAAAGATCATATCAACCCTCAAATGTCTAACGCCGAATTACATATTTATTCTGGAGCGGCAACTTATGGAGAGCTTGGCTCATCTCAAAAAGGGCAAATGCAATTGATCTTAGATGAAGCTAATGCAATGAGTAATCAAAATGTATGCTTACATGATC
Organism: Rhodospirillales bacterium; assembly: GCA_002727395.1. GTDB lineage: Bacteria > Pseudomonadota > Alphaproteobacteria > MPNO01 > UBA2964 > UBA2964. The sequence goes on from PBWY01000036.1 coordinate 9,075, forward strand.
CTATCCCAAAGAAGCGGCTAGCGGTTGTGCTCAGCAGATCTAGGGTTTTGCCTTATAGAGGAGATCCCGGCGAAACATTTTGTTTGGCTGTAGGTGAGGCACAGGCGGCAGGTCTACCAGTAGTTGTGCAAGATATAGGCTGCGTAGCAGAACGAGTGGTCAATGGTAAGACCGGTTTTGTAACTGGAAATGATGAAGAATTTGCAAATGCGACTCTTCAACTTTTGCGAGATGATAATTTGTGGCGCCGAAACCATGAGATGAGTTTAAGACTTCAAAGAAACTGGGGTTGGAATGACGCAGCAGCGGAATTTGAAGGACTGATAAGCTGATGCGTGTTCTTCATCTTATGGCAGGGGCCAAAGTGGGGGGGGCGGAGACATTTTTTGGTCGCCTCGTTATTGGTTTGGAAAAGGCTGGTCTTGAGCAACGAGTTATCTCTAGACATGCAATAGATAGAGAAAAAATGTTTGCAGAGGCGTCTGTTGATTATTCCACAGCTCGGTTTGGCGGTTTTTGGGATGTAACAACGCGTAGGGCGGTAAAAAAGGAAATTGGACTATTTTTACCTGATATTGTGATTAGTTGGATGAATAGACCGACAAGATTTGTTCCTAAGTTATCTAATGGTAACGGCAGAGTATTCATTCACCTCGGCTCACCTCGCGGTTATTACCCGCCAAAATACTACAAAGAGTGCGAGCATTTGGTCGTAACGACCGAAGATTTGGCCACGTTTTATATTGATAGTGGTAGGGCCACTAACGATGTATCTGTTATTCCGAATTTTGTGCCGGATACCCGGGCTATGCCGGTCCAGCGGAAGAAATATGATACCCCTGACGACGCGCCTTTACTATTGGCTTTAGGTAGATTTCATCCGAATAAGGGTTTTGATATTTTATTAGAGGCCATGCAAAAACTGCCAAATCATTTCCTTTGGTTAGGCGGAGATGGACCTTTAAAGAAAAAGCTTATGGATATGTCTCGGAATTTAGGCGTATCTGAAAGAGTAAGGTTTTTAGGTTGGGTATTAGATCCGGGCCCGCTTTATTCTGCGGCTGACGTGTTTATATGTTCATCACGTCATGAGCCCTTTGGAAATATTGTTATCGAGTCATGGCTTTATTCGACTGCAATTGTTGCGTCCGCTAGTGAAGGCCCAAGCTCAATCATAGAGCATGGGACAACAGGTTTGATTGTACCCAATGAAGATCCATTTGCTCTATCAAACGCGATCCAGGAGCTATATTTGAACCCTGTTTTCTGCAATAAACTTGCGGCGGCGGGACGTAAAAGATATCAGGAGACTTATACTGAGAAACGTGTCGTTAACCAGTACCTTAAATTATTTGAAAGACTTATAAACTAATGTGCGGGATTAATGGTGTCATGACTGCTTCGGGGGATTCTCCTGACCCGAACCTAATTACATCAATGCAAAATGCTTTGATACACCGTGGACCCGATGGGGCCGGACTTTATTTTAAGAATAACATTGGAATGGTACACCGCCGATTGGCTATTATCGACCTTGATACGGGAGATCAACCATTATCAACGCCGAATGGTACTACGCTTGTAGCTAATGCAGAAATCTATAATTATGTTGAGCTAAAATCCCAAATGCCAGAGGTTGACTTTAAAACAACCTCAGATTGTGAAGTGCCTCTGCACCTTTACTCAAAGTTTGGAGAGGGTTTTGCCCGTCACTTAAGGGGGATGTATGCTATTGCAATTTACGACCCTGAAAATCGAAGCCTGGTATTGACTCGGGATCCATTTGGAATAAAACAGCTCTACTATACGGTCGGGCCCTTTGGGTTTGCTTTTGCCTCTGAACCGCAAGCGTTTCTAGCTTCTGGCCTAATTTCTGCTGATATTCGCAAATCGGCTGCTGAAGAATTATTGCAACTTCAGTTTTCCGTAGGCAGAGAAACGGTATTGTCAAATATATTCAGGGTTTTACCTGGCGAAACAATAATTGTTGAGTCAGGAAAAATTTCTAAAACCTTTCGGCAGGATGCATTGCCATCTGGTGGCCCGCAGGAGGTTGAAGAAGAGATTGCATTGGAGCGCGTTGGGAGTGCCTTATTTGATAGTATCAATGTACATCAGCGGAGTGACGTACCCTACGGGATGTTTTTATCAGGTGGCATAGATTCGTCGGCCATACTTGCGGCTATGAGCAAACTAAATGATCAACCAGTCCATGCTTTCACAGTTGGATTCTCAGATACGGAAGAGACAGATGAACGAAAGCACGCGGCTTTAGTTGCGAAATCATTAGGTGCGGAACATACCGAAGTTGATTTTACTGAAGATGATTTTTGGAAGACTATTCCTTTGGTCGCGCGTGCTATGGATGATCCTGTGGCAGACTATGCAGAATTGCCCACATATAAATTGGGAGAAGTTGCAGGACAACAATTTAAGGTAATTTTATGCGGTGAAGGCGGAGATGAATTATTTGGTGGTTATAGTCGTTACCGTTCTGCAATACGACCGTGGTGGCGTTACCCTAGGGCGGTGCGTTCGCGGGGTGCTTTAGAGGGAATGAACCTACTTCGGACTAATTCTAGAGATTGGCGCAATGGAATTGCAGCTTACGAGACTGATATATATAGCGAAAGCCGAAGCTCATTACAAAACGTACAAGCCAATGATTTTGCTGATTGGCTCCCCCATGACCTTCTAATCAAATTGGATAGGTGTTTAATGGCACATGGTATTGAAGGACGAACACCATTCCTAGATCCGGTTATAGCGAAAGAAGCATTTCGTTTGCCGGATTCTTTAAAGATTAAAGGACGCACAGGGAAATGGATTTTAAGAAAATGGCTATCTGAGCATGCGCCAGTAGCCAAGCCTTTTTCAAAAAAAAGAGGTTTTACGGTTCCTGTCGGTGAGTGGATTTTTCGTAAGGGTAACATTTTGGGCCCTCTAGTGGCAAAACAATCCGGAATAGTCGAACTCTGTGACCCAGATACCGTTGAGGCAATTTTTAAAAGTAAAAGTCGCCGTGCAGGATTAGCAGCTTGGATACTATTATTTTATTCAGTCTGGCACCGATTGCATATCGAAGGGCTTTCCAACGATGGAGATGTTTTTTCCATTTTGAGCGATGGGTAACCAATTTTAAAATCTGATGTTAATTGTTATAATTAAGCTTTATTCGTTAAAATATTCTTGGGCTAATTTTATAAGCAATTAAATTCATTTCCAAAGTAACAACGTCTATATTCGTAATTATATTGATCGATAAAAATTGGAAGGGGAAAATTATGGGAAATTTGCCTGAAATGAACTTCGGCCACCTTGGTATTGATGTCATCAATGTTGATAAAATGGTAAAATTCTATACTGATATCCTAGGTTTTAAAGTAACTGATCGAGGCCGTGCTGGGGGCGGAAAAGGCCCCGAATTGGTTTTTCTTAGCCGTAATCCAGAAGAACATCACCAAATAGTAATGGCGGCTAAACGAAGTGATGGAGAGCGGACGACAATAAACCAAATATCCTTTCGAGTTAATAATTTGTCGGAAGTTCGGCAGGCATATAACAAGGTGGTGGAAAGTGGACTCAATGGTATTGAACCGGTAGATCATGGATCAGCATTGTCAGTTTATTTTCCCGATCCTGAAGGCAATAGAATCGAGGTTTATATGGCAACACCCTGGTATATAGCTCAACCACACCGTGAATTGATTGATTTCAACAAGTCTGATGAAGAAGTTTTAAAAGCTTGTGAACAGAAATGTTATGCAGACCCTACATATCAACCGATGGAGAACTGGAAAAGAGAGTTTGCCGCGTCAAATTCCTAAATTTTTACTAATTAGCTATCGTTATTAAAGTTTGATTGTATTCGTCAACCAAAGCCTTAATCAATTTGGCGGCAGGTATTCCGCGGCTGAGACTAGCTCCTTGCCCACACCACATTGACATAAAATCAGTGTTATTCTCCTTAGCGGCGGCCTTTCGGAGAGGTCCTGTTAAGATATTTTGTAAAGGAAAAGGAAGAGCGTAGGAGCCCGAGTTTTCCATTTTCTCTATATAGTAGTTGCGCAACCCTCTCGCTGGACGCCCCGAAAATGTGCGAGTTACTATTGTATTATCATGACTTGTGTTTAATAGCGCCTTTTTATAATCGTCATTTACCCCAGCTTCAGGGCAAGTCAGGAATGCCGTTCCCATTTGTACTCCGACTGCGCCAAGGGCCATTGCTGCTGCAATGCCAGCCCCATTCATAATACCCCCAGCTGCAATTATTGGTGTGGATAAAAGTGCTTTTAGTTGAGCGAGAAGGGTCAGTGATCCTGTCATTGAATGACGCCAGTCTCCTATCCAGGTTCCCCGATGCCCACCAGCTTCTGACCCTTGAGCTATAATAAAATCGACACCTCTTTCCTCGGCCTGTTTTCCTTCCTCTACGGAAGTTGCAGATGCAGCAGTAAAAATACCGGCTTCTCTTAGTTCTTGTATATTTATTTTTGTTGGGAGACCTAAGTGAAAGGAACAAAATTTAATATCACTTTCAATCACTGCCTTCAATTGCTGACTGAAGCTTGGAGTAGTATCAATGATATTTTTTGGCAGTTTTAAACCAAATTTCGAAAAATAGTAAGTTAATGCTTCGGTTGCTTTGGAAAATTCTTGATCGGTATATTTTGGTTTTTGTGGTAAAAATAAATTAATCCCAAAGCTTTTATTTGTAGAGGCCCGCAATTGATTAGCCATAGTAACTATCTCGTCTTCATTAAGGTATGCCGCACCAAACTGGCCTAACCCGCCCGCATTTGATACAGCGGTAACAAGTTGAGGTGTTGTTGGCCCTCCCGCCATGGGCGCGAGCAAAATCGGGAATTCGATACCAAGGCATTTTGTCAAAGAATTTGAAAAGTTAGTCACTATGAATAGAACCTTATATTTCTTCAGTAATTATTACTATTGACTGGGTTTGATCTAGTTGTGGTCATTACTGTGAAGAATCACTAGTTCATTTTCACCAATAAACCCTGTCACGATTCGTACCCTCTCGTCCAGCATATCTCTGTTCATTGAATCGCTTTTTAGCAAGGATATTTTGCGTTCCCAATAATTCCTTTTACTTTCAGAAATTTCTAATTCTGAATTTGCTATAGCAATCTGTTGCCTAATTTGCAGCCATGCAAGTAAACCCCGGTCACCTTGTATTGCATGCAAGACAAAATATAGGAATATTAAAGCTCCTAAAATTGATCCCGCAATTTGACGCCCACGTCGCCGAATTTCTAATACAACAGACATAAACGAATCGAATCACATGATGATTCGCAGGGTCAAGAAGAAAATCCCCAGGTTAAAATTAATTCTCAAATTTACGTAAATTGTTGCAAAAAAGACTCACTATTAAAGATCAGTACGTAACCATAATGTATTTAATAATAACTTTGAGTTTCTTTTCTAAGTTATAACTCAAAAATCAATAGTTTTAACGATCAAAACGCTAGTAGTTTTGCAAACAGACTTATAACGATTTAATTATTTTAATTTTCAAATAAGGAGCAGAACAAAATAAAAACTAATAACCCTAAGTTATTGAAATTAAATAAATAAAAAATTTTTCTTGCAAAAAAGAACAAAACAGGTACAAAACAATTATGTAGAGCCTAAGTTGAACGAATCTGACGAGTATGAAATAAGGAGATTAAAATGGCAGATCCCGCTTTAAGACTTGTGGATAAGGATGTAATGGATAAATCAAAAGCACTTGATTCCGCGTTGCAACAAATAGAGCGTTCATATGGTAAGGGCTCTATTATGAAACTTGGTGAAGGTCAGGTAGTAGAAACTGAGTCTGTATCTACTGGTTCACTAGGGTTAGATATTGCTCTTGGTATTGGTGGTTTGCCTAAAGGTCGTGTAATTGAAATTTATGGGCCGGAATCCTCTGGAAAAACGACACTTGCTCTTCATTGTGTTGCGGAAGCCCAAAAAAGCGGAGGACAATGCGCATTTATTGATGCGGAACATGCACTTGATCCTGTTTATGCTCAAAAACTTGGGGTACAAATTGATGAGCTTTTAATCTCTCAACCAGACGCAGGCGAACAGGCTCTGGAAATAGCAGATACGCTCGTTCGCTCGAGCGCCATTGATGTGATTGTTATTGACTCAGTTGCCGCATTGGTTCCGAAGGCAGAGCTCGAGGGAGAAATGGGCGACTCTCATGTTGGTTTACAGGCGCGTCTTATGAGCCAAGCACTCAGAAAACTCACGGGATCTATATCACGTTCACATTGTATGATTATTTTTATCAACCAAATCCGTATGAAAATTGGTGTTATGTTTGGCAATCCTGAAACAACCTCTGGTGGTAACGCTCTTAAATTTTACTCATCTGTAAGGCTAGATATTCGTAGGATTGGGGCAATTAAGGATCGCGACGAGATTGTAGGAAATCAGACTAGAGTTAAAGTTGTTAAAAACAAAGTCGCGCCTCCATTTAAGATGATTGAATTTGATATAATGTATGGAGAAGGTATCTCCAAAATGGGAGAGCTAATTGATCTGGGAGTAAAAGCTGGCATTGTCGAGAAGTCAGGTGCTTGGTTTTCGTATGATAGTCAACGGATAGGACAGGGACGAGAGAATTCCAAGCAGTTTTTACGAGAAAATCCGGAGATGGCAGAATCAATTGAAAGGGAAATTAGAGAAAGTGCTGGCTTAATTGCAGAGGCTGCACTTAAGGAGGCACCAGCTTCAGAAAACACTGATGAAAATGAAGTGTAATATTTAAAAAAGGAAATTTCCTTATCCATTTGTTAATTTAAATTTTTGGTTAGTAATAAATTTTTTTAATTTAAATTCATCAGACTGCGTAATTCTAAAAATAAATTACTATGAAGATATGTGTCTTATTATAGACATAGTGTGTTCACGTCGTTAATACTCAGGCCTTGAGACGCCTAAATGCGTTCCTTTAAGGTACTAGCGATGATGAAAACAAATGATGTTAGAACGGCATTTCTTGATTATTTTAGGAATAATGGTCATGAGGTTGTGCGCTCATCTCCTTTGGTGCCACATAATGACCCATCGCTCCTTTTTACTAATGCTGGCATGGTCCAATTCAAGAATGCATTTACCGGTTTGGAGAAACTTAATTATAATTCAGCTGCTACTTCACAAAAATGTGTTCGTGCTGGAGGGAAGCATAATGATTTAGAAAACGTTGGCTATACTGCTCGCCACCATACATTTTTTGAAATGCTGGGTAATTTTTCTTTTGGTGATTATTTTAAAGAAAATGCCATAGAGTTAGCATGGTCGTTGATTACTAAAGAATTTGGTATAGATCCCAAAAGGTTGCTTGTAACTGTCTATCACGAAGATGAAGAAGCCTTTAAGATATGGAAAAAGGTAGCAGGTTTTTCAGAAGACCGCATTATCCGTATATCTACAAATGATAACTTTTGGGCAATGGGTGATACCGGTCCGTGTGGCCCATGTTCAGAGATATTTTATGATCATGGTGATCACATTCCAGGTGGACCGCCTGGCAGTGCCGATGAGGATGGTGATAGGTTTATTGAGATCTGGAACCTAGTCTTCATGCAATTTGATCAGGTTGATTTAAAAACTCGCCTAAAACTTCCAAAGCCTAGTATCGATACAGGTATGGGACTTGAACGTATTTCCGCACTTTTACAAGGCTCGCACGATAATTACGATATTGATACCTTCCGAAATTTAATCGAAGCATCAGCTTCAATAGCTCAAGTAGATCCTTACGGTTCACATAACATTTCTAATCGTGTGATTGCGGATCACCTGCGAGCTAGTGCATTTTTAATTGCTGATGGTGTTTTACCTTCAAATGAAGGAAGAGGCTATGTTTTGCGCCGGATCATGCGAAGAGGTATGCGGCATGCGCATATTATGGGTTCTCCGGAGCCGTTAATGTATCAATTGGTTTCAGTTTTAATAGAACAGATGGGAATGGCTTATCCTGAGCTTGTTCGTGCAGAGTTATTAATAAAAGAAACACTAGAATTAGAAGAAAAAAGGTTTAAGAATACTCTTGATCGAGGATTGAAACTACTGCACGACGAAACCAGTAAACTAGGGAATCAAGAGCCTCTTTCAGGTGAAATTGCCTTTCGTTTATATGACACCTATGGTTTTCCTTTAGATTTGACCCAGGATGTTTTAAAGGGACAAAATCGTTCAGTTGATATTCGTGGTTTTGAGAGCGCAATGCAGGGCCAGAAGGAGCATGCTCGTCGGGCGTGGGTGGGCTCAGGAGAAATTTCTGATGAGACTATATGGTTTGATATTAGGGACTCTGTCGGCGCAACAGAATTCCTTGGGTATCAGAGCGATAAAGCCGAAGGCAGAGTTTTAGCTATTGTTAAAGATGGAAACTCAATAAAGAGAACTAAAGTTGGAGAGCAAGTTAGTATAGTTGTTAATCAAACTCCTTTTTATGGCGAATCTGGTGGGCAAATGGGAGATGCGGGCGTTATCAAAACAATGGACAATGGTATTTTTGAAGTAAGTCACACGCAAAAGAAAGTTGGTGATTTGCATGTACATATCGGCTCTGTAAAAACCGGAACTTTAAATTTAAATGATGTAGTAGAAATGCAGATTGACGTTAGCAGACGTTCCGCCCTTTGCAGAAATCATTCTGCCACGCACTTATTACATTCTACGTTACGTCGTCAATTAGGTGAACATATTACCCAAAAAGGTTCTTTGGTTGCGCCCGATCGCCTTCGGTTTGACATTAGTCATCCGAAGCCCATCACCGCTAATGAAATGACCGAAATTATGGATGGTGTAAACCGACAAATAAGAAAAAATTTTGAGGTGACCACAAGGCTTATGACACCCGATGAAGCTTTAGAAGAAGGGGCTATGGCATTGTTTGGAGAAAAATATGGGGATGAGGTTCGTGTTGTTTTAATGGGCGCTGAAAATGAAACCTCTTATTCCTCGGAACTATGCGGAGGTACTCATGTTAAGCGGACTGGTGATATAGGCTTGTTTAGAGTTGTATCTGAAAACGCGGTATCAGCGGGTGTGAGACGGATAGAAGCTGTTACGGGTGCAGTTGCGTTGGAGAAAATTGATAAAATACAAAGCATATTACAAGAAGCAGCAAAATTATTAAATGTTTCAGCTGAAGACGTAGTAAGCCGGATTAATAGTTTGCTTTCAGAGAGAAAACATTTAGAAAACGAGATCTCTGATGCTCGCCGTAAATTTGCTACCTCTGGGAATAGTCAAACCGGAGATTTAGCTAAGGACATTGCTGGTGTTTCATTTGTCGGAAAGGTCTTAGAGGGAATCCCTTCAAAAGAACTCAAATCACTCGTTGATGAATTAAAAAAGAAAATAGATTCAGGTGTTATTGCAATTTGTAGTGTTGATGAAGAAAAGGCATCGCTCGTTGTTGGAGTGACCAAGGATCAACTTGAAAAATTTGACGCGGTGACCCTCGTTCGTGAAGGATCAAAAGCACTGGGAGGAAAAGGCGGAGGAGGGAGGCCAGACATGGCTCAAGCGGGAGGTCCTGATACTAATAATGCGCCTGCGGCAATTACGGCCATAGAAAAAGCGTTATCAAGTTAACACCAACTCAAATATATGAAGTTAAAGGATTATAAATTTATTTTATAAATTTTCTAAAGTTGGTATCAAGCGGTCTGGTGTGTCAATGGAAATATAAAGATTTTGTGTTTGCTCGCTTGCAAATCCCTGTTCAACTGTCCCTTTAATAAGATTATAAAAATCTTCCCAATATCCCATTATATTCAGAAAAATTATCGGTTTCTTGTGCAAACCCAGTTGTTTCCAAGTAATAATCTCTAGACTTTCTTCAAGGGTTCCGACCCCGCCGGGTAAAACAACTATCCCATCCGCCAATTCGAACATCCTTTCTTTGCGCTGGTGCATATTGTCTACCACTTCTAGTTTAGTTAAGCCGCGATGACTTAATTCGCGATCTTTTAAGTGTTGAGGTATAACACCAGTAACCTTTCCACCGGACTCCAGAACGCTATTAGCTAAAAACCCCATCAAGCCGGAGCTACCACCGCCATAAATTAATTGAATTTGGTTTTTCGCTAATTCCGAACCTAAACTGACCGCTGCAGCTCTAAAAACCGAATTATTTCCTTGTGATGCGCCACAAAATACGCATAAGTAATTAATATTCATGAGCCCTAATAACACGAATATGAAAAATAGAACAATAAATCCACTTGAAAGGGTTGCAAGTTTTTGTATCTAATGGTGGGATAGGGTATTATTATTGACGTTTTAATAGCGTTAAATTTATTTAATAGAGTTTTTCTGGGGAGAGAGTGTCATGAGATCATTCATTAAGCCACTTTTAGTAGCGGCGGTTAGCCTTGGTCTACTAGGCGGATTAAGCGGTTGTGCCGACCAGCCATCAAAGCCAAAGGTTAAGATGTCTCAGGCTATGAAGGTCAAGATAAGCGCGATGAAAGAGATTTGTGCAGCCAGTAATGCTGTTGCAAAATATATTAAGGGCAGCAAAAGCAAGAAGAAAAGAAGGAAACTTGGTTCAGCCGGTGACATGGAAATGCGGGCGATCCAAATTGCGACTCTTGCTAAAAGGTTGAAATATGGGTCTGCGGTTTTTTACGCGAAGGGCCTAGAAGAAGCTGCAAAAACCGGGATAAAGGGCGAGGTTGCAGATGCATACAAGCCAGTTAAGGGCGCGGTTGCTGCAGCCATAAAACTAGATGCGAATAAAAAAGTTTATGGTAAATGCAAATGTAAAAAAGGTAAGGTGAAGTGTAAGAAGAAAAAGAAGAAGAAAAAATAAATTTAGGAAAAATTAATTTTTCCTAAACGATAAACATTTCATTTCCAAGAAAGAGAGAGGCTGTATAGAAATCGTGCAGCCTCTCTTTTTTTTACTATTACATGGCTTACGAAAAATATTTACCAGGTTGGGCTTTAGGCATCGTAGTGGCATCTAGCGTGTTTGTTCAATCGGTCAATGTGTCTAGCAGTGTTGTCAAAGGTAGAGTATTGGCACATGCGGCGGGCTGTATTAGTTGTCATACTGATACGGAGAATAACGGTCAGTTACTTGCGGGAGGTAAAAGGTTTAAAACACCTTTTGGTACCTTCGTAGCACCGAATATATCACCCGATAAGAAACATGGTATTGGTAGTTGGTCTAATAAGGATTTTAACAAGGCCATGACAAAGGGAGTATCTCCTGAAAATCGCCATTATTTTCCCATCTTTCCCTATACTTCCTTCACTCTTATGGATGCTGATGATATTGAATCAATTAAGGAATATATTTTTTCTTTGCCGGCAATTCCTAAACCTAGTGAAGCGCATAAACTTCTATTTCCATTTAACTTTCGTTCTATCCAATATTTATGGAAATTAATATATTTTTCTCATGGCACCTATAAATTTGACTCAAAAAGAACACAAACTTGGAATAGAGGGGCATACTTGTCTCGAGGTGTAGTGCATTGTCAAGAATGTCATACCAGGAGAACAATTCTAGGAGGATTAAAAATTCAGTTTGGTTATGCCGGGGCATCTGAATACACAAGCTTAGGCTCGAGTTATATCCCGAATATTACGTCGCATCCGAGCAGAGGCATTGGGAAATGGTCTTTGCAACAATTGATCAATTATTTGGATACCGGTGAAGATCCGACAGGAGATTTTGCGGGGGGTTCGATGGCGGAGGTGATTGAAAAGGGAACATCTAAATTGTCGCCAGAGGATCGGAATGCTATAGCTGTTTTTATAAAATCTATTAGGCCATTACCTTAATTGATACCGTTGTACTGTTGCTGATTAAAAGGTATCTTCCTTCGTGTTTTGTTGTTGCCCCATGAGAGACGCTTTAGGAGCCCAAAACTGTGAATCTTTTTAAATTATTAGGGGGAGTTGGCGCTTTAATAATGATTTTTGCGCTGGCTCTTACTAATAGTATAGAAAATGAACAAAGGCTTTATTCCGAGAAAATTGAAGAGTCAAAAAAAGTCACTGAAAATCCTAGGAGACCTGATTCTCATGGTTTCTCAAAAAAAAATGTTTTAGCTCTCGAGAAAAAGTCAACTTTTAAAACAGCAGAATTGGATAGTGGTATTCTAAAACAGAAGACGGGTCCAAGAACGCAAAAAAATGATAGGTCGGAAAAAAGTTATAAACCATCTTTTGATGTCGTAAGAGTTAACCCAAGGGGTGATGCGGTCATTGCTGGAAAGGCTGCTCCAAATTCTAATGTAACAATACAAACTCAAGAAAATGTTTTAGGAACGGTAAAGGCCGATGGCCGTGGAGATTGGGTTCTAGTTCCAGATAAACCAATTAAAGTTGGTAATAGGGAACTTTCTCTTACATCACGATTGCCATCCGGTCTTATAAGTTCTTCGGATCGAAATGTTGTTCTGGTTATTCCAGAGGTTGGCATAGAAAATCTAGAGAGGTCTAATTCAAAACGAAAAGGGCCCCTGGCTTTATCTGTATCGAAAGACGTATTAAGTCCCAGTTTAATTATGCAGAAATCTTATAAAAAGACGGCTAAAAATACTCAAACATCAAAAGGGTTAAAAAAACGAGTTTTAACAATCGAGGTTATTGATTATGACGATAGGGGTAATGCTATTGTAAGTGGGGTTACAATTCCAAAGAGTTTAATTCATTTATATATTGACGATAAAATAGTCGGTTCCGTAATTTCAGATGAAAATGGTAATTGGCATATCAAACTCAGGGACAAGTTGCCTCCAGGTTTATATTCACTGCGTGCGGATAGTATTAACAAAAATGGTTCTGTAATGAGCCGCGCAGAAACCACTTTTGCTCGTATTAAGAAGGCTAGCACAGATATTGCAACTGGTGTTGTTAATGTAAAACTCGGTAACAGTTTATGGAGAATAGCGCGGCGAGTGTATGGTAGAGGTATCAGATATACAGTGATTTATGAGGCTAACAAGGAACAAATTAGTGACCCGGATCTAATTTATCCAGGCCAAGTCTTTTTTGTTCCAAACATTAATTAGTTTCATCAAAACAATCTTTTAATTTTTTTTATTCCAAATGACTTTAAGATTGTCCCGCAAAATTTTTCCCCGATCCGATTTAGGTAAAGAATCAATTTGATATACAAATTTAGGGACTTTGAATTCCGGTAAATTTAATTGGCAATGTTCTAAAACCTCATTTTCAGTAAGAGTCTCACCTGTTTTGATGACAATATAGCAGACAATTTCTTCTCCATATATTTTGTCGGGCACTCCTATTGCGGCAGCTTCACGAATTTTAGGATGCCGCATAAGGACATTGTCAATTTCTAAGGGTGCAATATTAACACCGCCTCTGATTATGAGGTCTTTAGTTCTTCCAGTAACTCGGACAAACCCCTCTTCATCAATGATTGCCAAGTCTCCGGTTCGCATCCGAATAGATCTTTGGTCCTCCCACTCACCATCCGGTGAAATTGTTGCAATACAAGTTTGTGGGCCACCAATGCTCACTTCACCCTCTGAACCCGTAGCACAGCTGTTTCCATCTGAGTCTATTATTAAAAACTCCTGATGTTTGGCTGGTGGACCTACGGTACCCATTTGCCTTTTATAATGCCGATTGCCACATATCCAACCGGCTTCAGACATTCCGTAGAGCTGAAGTAATGTAACGCCATACATTTCTTCAAATTGTCTCCATTGCTCAGGGGATAGGGGTGCGGTTGAGCAGGTCATTAGTCTCAGGGAGGGGACGTCCTTTGCACCAATTTCTGTTGGTTCGTTAAGAAGCATATTCACAACAGTGGGGACGCCAGCAGAAAATGTCAGCTTATGTTTATTAATCCAGTTAAAAAATCGACTTTTCGAAAAACGTGGCGCTATATACATTGAAAGGCCGGTTAAAATCCAAGGCATCAGACTGAGAACCTGAGCGGAATTCCAACCAAATGAGCGATATTCTAAGGTTCTGTCGTTATTTGTAAGACCTAGAAAATCAATAGTATTTAATCCATTGAGCCAGTAGGCCATATGGTCATATACAACGCATTTCGGTCGCGACGTTGTTCCGGAAGTGCAAAATATACAGGAGACATCTTTTGCTTCATTCTCACTTTTAATTAAAATATCCTGACTAGTTTCTGCAACGGCACCAAAAAATTCTGATTTATCACTGTTGGATAAACATTGTTCATTCCAACTTTCGAACCGCATAACTTTACCGTTAATTCCTCTTGTCAATTCGTTACCATTCAAGGCTGTATGCCAGAGGGTTAATTTTGGGCCGATTGAATTGAGAAGTTCGTTGATATGAGACGCGTTGATTTCAACATTCAATGGACAAACTACTGCACCTACGCGCCATATACTCATCCATATTATCATTTTTTCGAGGTTCTCATCAGATAACAGGCCAATTCTATCTCCCTTCTTGATCCCTAGGGATACAAGGTATCTTGCGATGGATTCGACGTTTTGTGCTAGTGACCCCCAACTAATAGAGCGATCCTGCTCTAAGTCATAAAGTGCAATTTTCTCAGGTTGGGTCGTGCTGTATTCATTTAGTACGCTGCGGATAGATTTGAAGGGTATGTCTAGGTCCGGTTGTTTAAATTGGTATGTCACGAGGTCCTCGATTAATAGAATGAATAAGAAACATTGTTTTCAGCATGACTAGTGACGTCAAGAGGGATGACGTCTGAATGTTTCTCTTTGCCAACATTACTTATAGGGATACCATGCCCTTGAGTGCCGGGGTAACCATGACTTTTCGTTAGAGACAAAAATTAGGTATCGAAAGTGGGCTTTAAAAAAAGACCAGCTAAAGGACATAGTAGAAACAAAAGAAGTTTGTTAACGCGTGGTCTAAGGTCAAAAAATCGAACAGAAAACTTAATTGCAGCGCTAGATCTTGGGTCTAATAACTGCCGTCTTTTAATAGCGCGGCCAAAAAAAAACGGTTTTAAAATTGTTGATGGATTTTCAAAAATTGTCAGATTGGGAGAGAGTGTTTCTTCTTCGCGTGAACTTTCTAGTTCTGCTATGGAAAGAACCATGAAAGCTTTAAGTGTATGTGCAGAATTAATTGTTAAATATGATGTAAAATACGGACGATATGTGGCTACGGAAGCCTGTCGTGCTTCCATTAACGGCGAAAAATTTTTATCGCGCGTTGAAAAAGAAATTGGTATAACACTGGAAATAATTCCATCTCATGAAGAAGCGGAATTGACCCTTATCGGTTGCCGCACATTACTTGATAATTCGTGTGCTTACGCTCTAGTTTTTGATGTTGGAGGAGGTAGTACAGAAATATCCTGGGTCCGGTTAGGAAGTAATGTTAATCCAGAAATTATTGACACGATATCCTTACCTTATGGCGTTGTGAACCTTACCGAAACTTACGGGACACCAGAGATTTCAAGTAAACAATATGAAATATTGGTAGGATTGATAAAGAATTCTATCGAACCGTTTGAAAAGAAACATTCCATAAAAACAAAGATAAAAGCCGGTAAGGTCTCTATGCTTGGGACTGCTGGTACTGTAACTACAATAGCCGCTGTTCAAATGGGCCTGAAATTTTATGATCGGGCACTGATAGACGGCTCTTGGCTAGATTTGTCCTCTATCCGAAATATTTGTGAGAATCTTGTTAATTCAAATTTCGTGAAGAGAGCTTCTTATCCTTGTATAGGAAAAAATAGAGCGGAATTGGTAGTAGCAGGTTGCGGAATACTCAAAGCAATTTGCGAAACTTGGCAAGCTAGCCGTTTGAGGGTAGCAGATCGTGGGGTCAGAGAAGGTATTTTAACTAAATTGTCTGAGCTAGCCATAGCATTAGAAGATACAAGTGTTAATAAAAGTTACCAGTGTTCTGTGGCACAATTGCTCGTGCCGAAAACTAAGAGGCAGAATAGAAAACATGGCTCCAAGTAGAATTGTTAAAAAAGCTTCGCGTGGATTGTCGGTTAAACTTAAAACGGCTAAGGGTCGTAAGATTTCATCTACTAGGTGGCTCCAGAGACAACTAAATGATCCTTACGTCAGATCAGCAAAGGTGGCAGGTTATAGGTCCCGTTCGGCATGGAAATTAGTTGAACTTGATGACCAATTTAAGATCTTTTGGCCAGGTTGTCGCATACTAGACTTGGGGGCGGCGCCCGGAGGCTGGACACAGGTTTCTGTTGATAAAAGCGGGAATAAAGGAATGGTATTCGCCGTCGATAAGCTTTCTATAGACCCGATTCCCGGAGTAAAATGTTTGAAACTAGATATGAAAGGGGAAGGAAGTCTAAAAGTTGTTAAAAAATTTTGCGGAGATAAAATTGATATAGTCCTTAGCGATATGGCGGCTGCAACGACGGGACATCGACAAACAGATCATATCCGAACGATTGCTCTCTGCGAAATAGCTGTTGAAATCGCAAAAGAAATACTAGTGGAAGGAGGAATATTGATTGTTAAGGTATTTGATGGTGGCACAGAAACATCCCTATTAACTGATTTGAAAAGATCTTTTCAAAAAGTTAAACATTATAAGCCGCCTGCTAGTCGTAAAGGGTCACCTGAAATTTATTTAGTAGCACAGGGCTTCAATATTTAGGCACGGAGGAAACTTGTTCAATGTAGAAACTTGGGATTCTTTCATCATTTGTGTATGATCCCGATCCATCTTCCGCAGGGGACACTAATGCATATCACCGAGGCTTTCACTTTTGATGATATATTACTTGTTCCTGCTGCGTCTGAGATATTACCATCAGAGGCTGTACTTAATAGCAAGTTGACACGAGAACTCGATCTTAAAATTCCAATTGTTTCTGCGGCTATGGATACGGTGACTGAGAGCGCACTTGCCATAGCTATGGCACAGGCAGGCGGTATTGGAGTTGTCCATAAGAATTTAACAATAGAAGAACAAGCGGACGAGGTTCGGAAAGTAAAAAAGTTTGAATCGGGGATGGTAATTAATCCGGTCACAATTTCGCCCGAAAAAACACTTTCTGATGCGTTGTCTCTGATGATGGATAACCAAATATCAGGGATTCCGGTGGTAGAAGAAATTAGCAAAAAACTCGTGGGTATTCTGACCAATAGGGACGTACGATTTGCTACTAATGACTCACAACCAGTTAGTGAATTAATGACCAAAGAAAACTTGGTCAGTGTTGATGATAGTATAGATATGGAAGAGGCTAAACGTCTTCTCCATCAATACCGAATAGAAAAACTCTTGGTAACGGACAAAGACTATCGTTGTATTGGGTTAATAACAGTAAAGGATATTGAAAAGGCCCAACGTCACCCTGACGCTAATAAAGACGAAAAAGGACGTTTACGTGTAGCGGCTGCGACTGGTGTAGGTGAAGATGGTTTTGAACGAGCAAAGGCATTAATTGACGCTAGTGTTGATGTTATTGTGGTGGATACCGCTCATGGGCATTCAAAAGGTGTTCAAGAGGCGGTGCAGCGAATAAAAAGACTTTCCAATCGGACGCAGCTAATTGCCGGAAATATTGCAACTGCTGAAGGAGCAAAAGCGTTGATTGATTGCGGGGCAGATGCCGTAAAAATTGGTATTGGCCCTGGATCTATTTGCACGACACGTGTAGTGGCCGGAGTTGGCGTCCCTCAGTTCTCTGCAATATTGGAAGCTTCTGAAGAATGTCAAAAACATGAGGTCCCTACAATTGCTGATGGCGGAATAAAATATCCTGGCGATATAGCAAAAGCGATTGCCGCTGGAGCAGATTGTGTAATGATTGGCTCATTATTGGCCGGTACGGATGAAGCGCCGGGGGAGGTTTTTCTTTATCAAGGCCGTTCTTACAAATCCTATCGGGGTATGGGTTCTTTGGGTGCTATGGCACGAGGTTCGGCTGACCGGTATTTTCAACAAGAAGTCTCTGATACCCTTAAACTTGTTCCCGAAGGAATTGAGGGACAAGTGCCCTATAAGGGTCCTGTGGGAAGTATAATACATCAGATGGTTGGAGGGTTGAGAGCTTCAATGGGGTATACCGGTAATTCGAACATCAAAAATATGCAAACGAACTGTAAGTTTCGTCGATCTACTGAAGCCGGTCGCAGAGAAAGCCATGTACACGATGTCACGATTACACGCGAGGCTCCCAATTATCGTAAGGGCGACTAATGCGGGAAAGTCTGAATGTATGTTCGAATTTTGAAAATTGAGAATCAATTTAATGGATGATTTAGTGTTAATTCTCGATTTTGGTTCTCAAGTGACTCAACTTATTGCACGAAGAGTTAGAGAAAGCGGTGTGTATTGTGAAATACACCCTTTTAATATTTCAGAAAATTTAATTAAGAAATTACAACCGAAGGGGATAATTTTTTCTGGTGGGCCCGCTTCTGTGACAGTTACAGCGGGTCCAAAGGCCGACGAAGGAATTTTACGGCTAGGTGTCCCAATTTTAGGAATTTGCTACGGACAACAAACAATTTGCGAACAATTAGGTGGGAAGGTTGAATCTTCTGAGCATAAGGAGTTCGGCCGGGCTGAGTTAAGAATTACTGACGACTGTGTTTTATTTAGTGGTTTGTGGAAAATAGGTGAAACACAACAGGTTTGGATGAGCCATGGTGATTCTGTTGTGGAATTACCAGATGGTTTTCGCTCTGTAGCAGTAAGTGATCATGCTCCTCATGCTGTTATTGCTGACGATGTTAGAAAGTTTTATGCTGTACAGTTTCATCCGGAGGTTATGCATACAGTAGGAGGGAAGGACTTACTTCGCAATTTTACTCACCGGGTGGCAGGGTGTGCCGGTGACTGGACGATGTCTGCATTCCGTTCTCGTGCGATTAATAAGATCCGCGAGCAGGTTGGAGATGGGAAAGTAATTTGCGGTTTGTCTGGAGGTGTGGATTCTTCAGTGACTGCTGTGTTAATACATGAAGCAATAGGAGCTCAGCTGCACTGTGTTTTTGTAGATACAGGTTTACTTCGTTTAGGAGAAGCAGAGGAAGTTGTTCGAGTGTTCCGTGATAACTACAATATACCCTTGCTCCATCATGATGCGTCCGAATTATTTCTTAAAAAACTCGATAAAGTAACAGACCCGGAGGCAAAAAGAAAAATAATTGGTGCAACTTTTATTGATGTATTTGAAGAAGAGGCTCAGAAAATTGGTGGAGCCAATTTTCTTGCTCAAGGCACGTTGTACCCTGATGTGATAGAGTCAGTTTCATTCACGGGAGGTCCAAGTGTTACAATTAAATCACATCATAATGTTGGTGGACTACCTGAACGAATGAATATGTCTTTAGTGGAACCATTGCGAGAATTATTCAAGGATGAGGTGCGGGAATTAGGGAAGGAGTTGGGTCTTCCAGACCAACTCGTAGGTCGACATCCGTTTCCGGGTCCCGGCTTGGCTATTCGGATGCCCGGGGAGATTACAAAAGATAGACTAGAAATTTTGAGGAAGGCTGACGAAATATATATAGATGAAATTCAAAAAGCGGGACTTTACGATGATATTTGGCAGGCATTTGCGGTTTTGTTACCTGTAAAGACAGTGGGTGTGATGGGGGACGCCCGTTCCTATGATTATGTCTGTGCTTTACGCGCGGTTACTTCGACAGATGGTATGACAGCTGATACTTACCCATTTGAACACCAATTTATTTCGAAAGTAGCTACCAGAATTATTAATGAGGTACGCGGTATTAATAGGGTTACATACGACATTACTTCAAAACCACCGGGAACAATTGAGTGGGAGTAATACCCGACTACTTTTAGTGAATAAAATCATTTTTAAAACGAATTTAATTTTAAACTAGAAAACGATAATATATTCAGGTAATCCGTGATGGTACAAGACGGGAATAATCCTTTTAAAAAGTTGGGTATTATTAGGTTTTGGATAATTTCAACAATATTTTGGGTA
>PBWY01000037.1 GCA_002727395.1 Rhodospirillales bacterium
TGATATTATCAGGTCAATAACAAAACTACTCGACAATCTTTGCAAAACCCTCGGCAAAACCGGTCAAGGTGCCCGAGAAATTACCCTCTCAGCATATAGGCCAAATGGTGGCACTACTCAAATAACCATTAAAACGGCATACCCTAACCGTGAGCCTAAGCACCTGCTTAAATTATTCATCGACCGCCTCGACCAAATCGATCCAGAGTTTGGGATTGATGAAATAACACTTTTCGTATCTAAAGCAGAGCCCTTGCAAGCCATTCAAGCCAATTTTCAACGTAATTCAGCAACGCAAAACATGAAGAGCTATCGGGCAGTGATTGACCGACTGGCAAACCGATTTGGATATCATAACTTACANCAGGTATNCTTCAAAGAAAGTCATNTCCCCGAACGTGCCGCCAGACTTATANCTATNGGGAANNCTNNAAAAACAAAGAGCGATAAGCAAAAAATTTTATCACCACGGCCGCTCCGGCTGCTNCACGTCCCTCAACNAATCGAGATNATATCCAAAAATACGAAGGNGCTACCGATAAAATTTCGTTGGAGAAAGGTCTTACATCACATTAAGCACTCTGAAGGNCCCGAACGTATTGCCGCAGAGTGGTGGACTGATAGTGACNCAGATACACGGGATTACTACAGGANAGAAAATGATACCGGNCAGCGTTTCTGGTTGTTTGCAAACAGTAAGGGTACTTGGTTCATACATGGAATATTTGGATGAAACCTTACGCTGAACTACAAACTACTAGTAATTTCAGCTTTTTACGTGGAGCCTCTCACCCCGAAGAACTTGTCTCTAGTGCTGCCGAAAGGGGGCTGAGTGCTATTGCTATCACCGACCGCAATACGCTTGCTGGTGTAGTCCGGGCACNTTTGGCGGCCCGCGAAAAAAATATCAAGTTGATTATTGGCGCACGGCTAGATTTTACTGATGCTCCGAGTCTTCTTTGTCTTCCTATGAACCAAAAGGCGTATAGTCACCTTTCACAACTCATTACCCTTGGACGTCGACGGGCACCAAAAGGTGCGTGTAAAATCAAGATTGATGACTTTCTCGAGCGAGCTAANGGACAAATAGTAATTTCTTTAGCNACACCNTNGCATGAGNTTCACTTACATAAATTGTCTAATGCCTTGCCGGGTCATTGTTATCTTTCTGGCCAAAATTTTATGACATCAGGGGCCCAGAAAAAACTCGCTGCCCTTCAAGCTCTTTCAAAAACAGTATCCATGCCATTAGTGGCAACCAATGACGTGCATTACCACAAAACCGAACGTCGTGATTTACAGGACATTCTTACCTCAATACGTATGCACCGTACCATCAGAGAAACTGGATATCACCTGTTTCCAAATGCTGAACGCCATATAAAATCTGGTGACGAAATGACGATATTGTTTCGACAATTTCCTAAAGCAATCAAACGCACAATAGAAATTGCCCGGCGCTGTACTTTTTCTCTTGATGAACTAGTCTATGAATACCCGGACGACGAAGCGCCTGATGGCGTTTCATCACAAGAATATCTCGAAAGACTAACTTGGGATGGCGCCAAGATTCGTTATCGAGATAATATTCCAAAGAAAGTCGGACAACAATTAACACACGAACTGGCACTAATCGATGAGCTCAATTATGCCAATTACTTTCTAACCGTTTATGACATCGTCAACTATGCTAATCGTATGGGTATATTGTGTCAGGGAAGGGGTTCAGCGGCGAATTCAGCCGTCTGTTATTGCCTTGGTATCACAGCTATTGATCCCGCCCGGATTGATCTTTTGTTTGAGCGCTTCATAAGTGCTGAACGTGGGGAACCTCCTGATATAGACGTCGATTTTGAGCATGAACGACGTGAGGAGGTTATCCAATATATATATGAAAAATATGGTCGTGACAGAGCGGGTCTAGCCGCTACCATTATCCATTATCGCGGGCGTAATGCCATGCGTGAGGTCTCTCGAGCAATGGGATTAACCCGTGATATAGAAGAGACACTGGCCGGCACTATATCGGGGCGCCGTTCTGGAACAATAGATGATCATTATATCCGAGAAGCCGGCCTCGATCCCAATGAAAAGAATCTTAGTAACACACTACGCCTAGCGCGTGAAATTATAGGGTTTCCTCGCCATCTTTCGCAACACGTTGGTGGCTTTGTCATCACCCGTAACAGACTAGATGCGATGGTACCAATCACTAACGCAGCCATGGATGATCGTACCACTATCGAGTGGGATAAAAACGACCTTGATGCACTGGGTATTCTAAAAGTCGACGTTCTAGGGCTTGGCATGCTGAGCTGCATCCGCAAGGCTTTGTCATTAATAAAAACACACTATGGTAAAACATATCAACTTTCTACTATTCCCGCGGAAGATCCTGCTGTTTACGATATGCTGTGTAAGGCCGATTCTGTAGGTGTTTTCCAAGTCGAAAGCCGGGCCCAGATGAGCATGTTACCCCGACTCAAACCACGCAACTTTTATGACTTGGTGATTGAAATTGCTATCGTCCGGCCAGGCCCTATCCAAGGTGATATGGTGCACCCCTATCTACGGCGGCGAAATGGTCAAGAAAAAATAGAATATCATTCGAAAGATCTACAGGCTGTCTTAGAGAAAACTTATGGGGTCCCGCTATTTCAAGAACAGGCAATGAAGATTGCCATCGTTGCCGCTGGCTTCACCCCTTCGGAGGCCGACGGTCTGCGTCGAGCTATGGCTACCTTCCGACGCCTCGGCACCATCAATAATTATCACGACAAAATGGTGCGGGGTATGATCTCTCGGAACTATGACCCTGACTTTGCTGAACGTTGTTTCAAACAAATCAAGGGTTTTGGAGATTACGGTTTTCCAGAAAGCCACGCGGCAAGTTTTGCCTTATTGGTCTACGTCTCATCTTGGTTAAAATGTCATTATCCAGCGGCCTTCGCCTGCGCTTTACTCAATAGCCAACCAATGGGATTCTATGCACCAGCGCAGATCATACGTGATGCACAAGAGCACGGCGTCATAGTACAACCAGCAGACATCAATTTTAGTTATTGGGATTGTACATTAGAAACTGGAGAAAACAGAATACCCTCCCTTAGAATTGGTTTCAGGCAGGTAAAAGGACTCAAAAAAACTGATGCCAATACACTACTTCAAGCACGTGAAGCCGGCAACGCACGCCCTTTCTCTAGCCTTGAAGACCTATGGACACGCAGCAAACTAAAACCAAAGATCCTTGGATGTCTTGCAAAAGCTGACGCCTATAAATCAGTTGGATTATCACGCCGTCAAGCACTCTGGGATGTTCGACATATAAATCCAAATCAGTTACCACTATTTATCGAATCTGGCGAAAATATCATCGAGCCTAAAATTGAGCTGCCAACAATGCATCTAGGAGAGGAAGTTACATATGATTACGCGGCAACTCGAATGTCACTCAANGCTCACCCCCTCGAATTATTAAGAGTTCAACTCGATTCTGAAGGAGTTATTCCCACATCACAGCTAAAAAATATCAAAAATGGTAAACGAGTTTCTATTACTGGATTGGTTATTACCCGCCAGAGGCCAAGTACTGCAAGTGGTATTATATTTGCAACATTAGAAGACGAAACCGGAGTCTCTAATGTAATAATCTGGCCTAAATTATTCCAAAAATATCGCAAAGAAACTCTGGAATCTCGTCTCCTTTACNTCACCGGCGAACTACAACGCGAAGGACTCGTCACCCATATCATTGCAAAACACTTGGTCGACATGACCGGGCGCCTAACGTTGCTTGTGGAAGCACCCCCACACTTTGAGAATAAAATTAAGAACAGCAGCCCAAACGAAAAGTACAACAAAATCTACCCCTCACGTGACTTTCATTAGCTAGACACGAAACAAATACGAACCAATAAGCTGCCCGAGCCACCGACTCCTAGTTTTCATCTAAAGTTCTAAGCAAATGGCGTCCAGGCACGTTGAACAGCCGGACGCGCCTCAATAGAATCATGCCAACGCTTAATATTTGGATATTCATCTAATCCTATATCCTTTACCCCGTGGCCATGAATATCAGGATAAACTGTAATATCTGCTATAGAATAATCCCCTGCAATATACTCGTTTTCGCCAAGGTGTTTTTCATACATATTCATCATATCGCGTAGCACACCATCATAATGTTCCTGAGCCCGTGGCACATCTTCACCCAAACGATGCATAAATAACCCATATTGTTGTGCTAGTGTTGTCCACTGAGCTGAACCATATATAAACCATTGATCAACGATAATTCTCTTTGTGGGATCCTCGGGGTATAAACTGGGCGCATAATATTCAGCTAAATATTTGAGAATAGCACCAGATTCACATAAAGTTATTTTATTTCCNCCAGGACCTTGAGGGTCAATTATCGCAGGAATTTTATGGCCCGGGCTAATTTTGAGATATTCTGGGTCAAACTGCTCCTTTTTTCTCAAATTGATAGGCTTTAGGTCATAATCAACTCCGGTCTCTTCAACCATTTGCCTGGCCTTATAGCCGTTATCTGTCATCCAAGTATAAAGTTCTAACATCGTTAACTCCCTGTTGCTGAACGCAGCCAAGGCTCTATTTCGTGTCCCTGAGAGAAAGCTGCGTTGGTTTGATCTGGATTCCGGTTAACCTTAATCCGACCGTACATCGGATGGGTCATAGATCTTACTTCATGATCCAATTTATAGAGTATCTCTCCATTATCCGGATCAAAAATATCAATAAATCTATATTGATGTTGATTGTTCTCTTGCGCTATCAGTCCTCTTTCTAAAAGTTTTGTATAAGGTCCAGAAAAGTTGGCAATATAAATTTGTAAATGATGACCATCAAATTCTGGAAGTTCTGAACTACATTCTCGAAAAATTAGTTCTTGTTTATATCCGGCACCTATTCGGGCTGCTTTAGCATTGTCCCAACGACTTAGGAAGCTATTCGCCCCCATTATTTCAGAGTAAAATCGTGCAATGCCTTTAGCTGTNCCTTTTGGAACGTCAAACTGAACNTAGAATATGCCAAGTTGAATGGGGTCAGTATTAGAACTCCCANCATAGCAACGGAGACGATTTCCCCAAGGACAGGTAACNCTCACATANCCNGCCTTTTTTCTATAGGAGAATTTAAATTTAGTTCCCGTGAGTTCGTTTCGCACTATCTTTAATCTTTCGACAAGTTTATCAAGATCTGGCATAACTAGCCCGATAATACCTCGTAAAACCTGTGTGCCACGGGTTGGAAGATGAAATTGGCTTTGGCCAACATTTGCCCACATATTGCCAGTACCAGCCATCATAAATGGATCACGAGTCAAACCAAGGCCTGTAATATAAAATGCAATTGCGAGTTGCTGATCAGGCACCAAGACATTGATATGCTCTAGGCCAACAATATTACCCAGATCCTCTTCAGTACGGTCATATTTTTTACTCTTGCGCACCATTTTCGTCTCCAATAAAAAGAGCTTCGAGATAAAAGTAGTAGTAGTCGTTCAACCTACAAATCAGAATTTAAAAGATCAACGATAACGTGACAGCCGAGAAGATCCAAGTCATAATAAAATATGGAATAAAAATCCAGATTTATACTATTAATGGGATTCTCCTATGAACGAGACATCAAAACCGATTATCGATTATGGTGACTTAGCTGATCACTGGGTCCAAAGGGTTAAGGAGATCGGGCCGCTTTTAGAGGCCACGGCTGGTGAGGGCGAGAAAATACGTGAACTCACACAGGAATCTATGGATGCGCTTCACGAGCAGAAGTTATTCCGGATGCTATTGGCAAAGAAGGCCGGAGGCGAAGAACTTCCTTTGCCGGTTTTTTGCCGTGTTATTGAAGCTATCGCTAAATATGATGGGAGTGCAGCATGGTGCGTCGGACAAGGAAGTGGCTGCTCAATGCTAGGAGCATATTTAGATTCGGAAATCAGCAGTAAAATTTGGGGTGATAATACCAATGGTGTCCTAGCTTGGGGCCCTGGTAAGTCAGAAGCGAGAGCTGTTGAGGGCGGTTACCTAGTCACAGCTAAAACAATGTTTGTCAGCGGCAGCCACCACGCAACTTGGCTAGCGACACATTGCTCTACCGTATACGAAAGTGACGGCTCAGTCCGTAAAAGTGAAAGCGGAAAACCTGTCATTCTAACAACCTTTATTCCTGCCAGTGAAACACAGTTATCTGATAATTGGTACGTCTTCGGCCTCCGTAATAC
>PBWY01000038.1 GCA_002727395.1 Rhodospirillales bacterium
TACTGATAACCCTATCTTTTTCATACAAACCCTGTTGCATTTCACCATAAGTTCCTTCAAGGGCTCGGACAAAGGTCCTTTTCTTTACCCATCTATCCCAGACAACCTCTTTTTTGTTGTGCCCAGCGGGCGGAGGGTCTTGGACTGCCTTTGTTTCTCGTGACATCGAATAGGTTCCAAACATATACAAAAATTTGGATCACACTATTCGGCTGAGGAATACCTGTAAAGGATTCCTCCCCGGCTTGATAAACATTTTTTGAAAGTATTTGGGAATGGATCTTTTTAAACTTAAACAATAGCCTTACTGTATATAAATTACACACCGAAATATTGATTAATTCGAAGAAAAAAATGAAACCGGACACTATAAGTCTTCTAGATGAATTCGTAGATCTGGAACCTGAAATAGAATCTTTTCAAGATGCATTGCTTAGGGGTTTATCTGCCAAACAGAAATATCTTCCATGTAAATTTTTTTATGATGAAACAGGCTCCGAGCTTTTCAATCAAATTTGCGAGCTAGATGAATATTACGTTACTCGCACTGAAAATCGAATTTTAGAGGAAAATGCTATAGAAATTAGTCGAATTATTGGCAGAGGATGCAATCTTTTTGAACTTGGGAGTGGATCAAGCAGGAAAGTAAAAATACTCCTTGACGTTCTAGAGAGTCCGGCTGGTTATACCGCTCTAGATATTTCAAAGGAACATTTAATAAAATCTTGCGCCGAGTTATCCTCTATTTATCCAGGTATTCCTATAGGGGCTATTTGCACCGACTACTCCAAGTCTCTGGTGTTCCCGTTTAAATCTTCAGAGGCAAATAATACCGTGGTGTTTTTCCCTGGGTCTTCTTTAGGCAACTTTGATACGGAAAATGCAATAAAGTTTTTAGGTCGGGTTGCGAATTTATTAAAAGGTTCAGAAGGTGGTTTTTTAATTGGTATAGACCTTAAAAAAGATCGAGAAGTTCTCGAAGCAGCGTACGATGATTCTGATGGAGTTACAGCCAAATTTAACCTAAATTTATTAATAAGAGCTAATAAAGAACTTAATGCAAATTTTGATGTTTCAAAGTTTTTCCATAGAGCACTTTATAATCACAAAAAGGGACGAATTGAAATGCATTTGGTTAGTCGGATTAGCCAAATTGTCTCCATAGGATCTAATTCATTTGAATTCTTTGAAAATGAGTATATTCACACTGAAAACTCCTATAAATATTCGTTGAGTCAGTTTGAAAAAATGTGGCGAGAGGCAGGTTTTAATTCATCTAGACATTGGTGTGATTTGAAAGAGTATTTTAGTGTCCACTACCTAAAACTTTGATGGATGATATAAAAAGCTAATCAGTTATAACTTTTTTTATTTAAAACATTCTTTATGGAAAGCTTTTGGAAATCAAGGTCATTTTAGATACAGTTTGCCCATGGAGTTTCATTGGTAAACGCCGCTTGGAAAAGGCATTAACGGTAATACCAGAAAAAAGTTATAGTGTTTCCTGGGAGCCCTTTCAGATAAACCCGACTATTCCCGTTCAAGGATTGGAAAGGAGAACATATCTAGAAGAAAAGTTTGGCAGTATCGAACACGCGAACAAGGTTAGCCGTAACCTTCAATTAGTTGGCAGTGATATTGGTATTGATTTTCATTTTGAAAAAATAAAGTTTACTCCCAACACCGTTTTGTCCCATCGATTAATTCAATATGCCTCTCGGCATCAAATAAATTTGAGTAAAATGATTGATAGCCTTTTTATAGCCTTTTTTAAAAATGGAGAGGATATTGGTAGTAGTAATAATTTAAAAAATATAGCCGTTCAGCATGATCTCAACGGTGATAATTTTTTAAATTATATTAGTTCGGATGGAGATCATCTATTGGTCTTAAAAAAAGATGAGGGTTTCAGAAGAATGGGTGTACAAAGTGTTCCCTGCTTCATTATAGACGGTAAATACACTGTTTCAGGAGCTCAACCGCCAGAGATATTTCACAAAGTATTCGATCTAGTAAAGCACGCGAATTAAGAAAAATATTCCAAAAAACTTGCTATCAAACCTGATTTGCTAATTCTAGAATTCTATACACAAACTTTTTTGTACCGCGGAGCTTGGTCTTTTCCCTTTTCCAGTCATTACGCATAATAAGTCTGTGATCTGGTCTTAATACAATCCTTCCTGGTTCTTCTTGAATAAGGTTAATTAGTCCTGCAGGATTGGAAAAATTATCTCGATAAAAGGTAATAACTAATCCCTTTGGGCCCGCCTCAAGTTTGGAAATGCCCGATTTTTTGCACATTTGTTTTATTTTTACGACTTCCAAAAGATTATCCACTTCTTCTGGTAACTTACCAAACCTATCAATTAATTCCGCTGCAAAACTTTCTACTTCTTTGGTGTCATTTAAATTTGCCAAGCGTCGATAAAGGCTAAGTCTCGCGTCAAGGTCTTTTACATAGTTTTCGGGTATTAAAACTGGAGAACCAATATTTATTTGAGGGCTCCAAGAATTTTCTTCGGTGTTTGATTTTCCTAACCTCGCATTAGCAACGGCATCTTCCAACATTTTTTGATATAGTTCGACGCCGACCTCTCGAATATGTCCAGATTGTTCATCACCTAAAAGATTGCCAGCACCTCGAATGTCAAGGTCATGGCTAGCTAGCTTGAAGCCCGCTCCTAATGAATCGAGAGACTGCATAACCTCCAATCTTTTGGACGCGGTTTCTGTTAAATCACCCTCCGCTGGTATAGTCAGATAACAGTATGCCCTTTGTTTTGAGCGTCCAATTCTGCCTCTTAACTGATAAAGTTGAGCCAAACCAAAGCGGTCTGCTCTATGAACAAACAGAGTGTTCGCTGAAGGTATGTCTAAGCCGGATTCAACTATCTGGGTAGAAATTAAAAGGTCACTTTTACCATCATAAAAATCTGTCATTATCGATTCAAGAGCACTTGATTTCATTTGCCCATGCGCAATCGCTATCTTAAGGTCTGGAACGAGTTGGCGTAATTGATTTTCAACTCCTTCCATATCTACGATACGAGGACAAACGTAAAAAATTTGACCACCTCTGAATCTCTCACGTAGGATCGCCTCACGAACTATCAGAGGGTCAAACGGTAAAATAAATGTCCTCACTGCTAGCCGATCTATCGGTGGGCTGGCAATAATCGACATTTCTTTGACACCGGATAAAGCTAGCTGCAAAGTTCTCGGTATGGGCGTGGCAGTAAGTGTCAAAACATGTACGTTCGAACGAATTTCTTTGAGCCGCTCTTTGTGGCTAACCCCAAAGCGTTGCTCCTCATCTATTACCAACAAGGCTAGGTCTTTGAATTTAATAGATTTTCCCAAAAGGGCGTGAGTTCCAATGACAATATCAACGGAATTATTTTCTAAGCCTTCTTTTATATTTTTTGTCGCTTTAGCGGACACCATTCTAGACAATTGAGCAATTTTTACAGGATAACCATGGAACCTCTCACAGAAGGTTTGATAATGTTGCCGAGCTAATAAGGTTGTTGGAGCAACTACCGCAACCTGTCCCCCTGCCATGATAGCGGCAAAAGAAGCTCTTAATGCAATTTCAGTTTTGCCAAAGCCTACATCTCCGCAGATAAGCCGATCCATTGGCTTATCACTCGCTAAGTCGGCTACAGTATCATTAATAGCCGCCATTTGATCTTCTGTTTCAGAATATGGGAATTTTGCACAGAATTCCTCATACATTGTATCCTCGGCGACTAACTTTCTGCCTGGTTGCAGTGTCCTTTCCGCGGCAATACTAATCAGTTTTTCTGCCATCTTCTCAAGGCGTTGTTTGATCCTTGCCTTTCTAGCCTGCCATCCACTGCCTCCAAGTTTATCTTTCACTGCGCCAGAGTCTGTTGACCCATAACGAGATAGAATTTCGATATTCTCCACAGGAACAAATAATCTATCGCTATCCGCGTAACTTATACGGAGGCAATCATGAGGAGCGCCGCCTGCATTAACTGTTTCGAGCCCTTCGTATGAACCAATTCCATGTTCGATATGAACTACAAAATCACCTATAATGAGTTCAGAGGTATCGGTTAAAAAGGTATCAGATCGCCGCTTCTTTTTTTTCTGAACTATTCTTTCCCCGAAAATATCTTGTTCACTTATTAGAGTAGTGTTTTCGGACCTGAAGCCTCTATCCATTCCAAGTACAAACAAACCGATAGAGGCAGATGAAAGAGCTAAAAACTCTGACCAATTTTCAAGATAAACAAAATCCGAACCACCCTGTTCCTTTAAAAGTGTAACTACTCTTTCGCGTGAACCCGTCGTGTGACACGCAATTGCAATTTTTTGACCTTTGACCTGTTCATCTTTTACATATTTAAGAACACTCTCTAGCAGGCTAACGGGGTGTTCGTTATTTTTATTTGAATTATTTTGACCTTGTCGGATTGAAGAAAATTCGTATCCAAGAGCCCCTCCCAAATCAATAACATGGTTATATTCTATGGATTGTATCTGCTCTGGTACTTTGAACGGAGTAAACCAGCAGCTAGAGAATTCTTGCAAAATTTTCTCCCATGCAGGCTTCATGAAATAGAGATAATTTGGCGGCAGTGGTCTATAGATTTGGGATCTATCTAATCCTTTTTTACTTGATCCAGAAACATCAAGAAAACTTTGACGAGCCTCATAAAAATCGTTGATTAACTCATGGCGAGCACTGATTGCAGCTTGGCACTGATTTTCAAAAGCTAAAATGGCATTAGGAAGGTAATCTAGTAATGATGCCATATCTTCATTAATTATAGGCACCCAATGCTCAATTCCTGCTATGGCTCTGCCCTCTGAAACGGCTTCATAGAGCGGGTCATCTGTTACATTACCAAACTTTTCTCTATACCCTTCACGAAAACGAGAAATGGAATTTTTATCCAGCAGATATTCTCTAACTGGCTGCAGTGAGATGGAATTTAGTACGTCTAGGCTACGTTGATCTAATGGATCAAATCTTCTAATTTCTTCGATTTCATTTCCAAATAAATCAAGTCGTACCGGCATCGCCGCGCCAGATGGAAATATATCGATAATTCCGCCTCGATATGCAAACTCACCCGCTTCCCTAACGGTTCCAGTCCGTCGGTACCCGTTATCTGAGAGGAACCGAGATAAACTGTCTAAATTAATATTCTGTTTCTTTTTTAGTTCAAATATAGAATTTTTGAACTGACCCCTGGAGGGTACCTTTTGTAGTATAGCATTAACCGTAGTGAGGATGATTAACTGGTTCCCCGTTTTATTTTCTAATCGATGGTTAAGTTTAAAGAGAGTATTTAATCTCCTGCCCGTTAATTCCGGATTGGGAGATACGCGGTCATAGGGTAGGCAGTCCCATGCAGGAAAATCCAAAACCGCTATATCCGGGGCGAATGCCTTTAGTGTATCCCAAGCAATCGAAAGACGTTTGTCATCTCTTGTTATATATAAAATGGGACGGCTAGGTAGAACTGATAACATCTCTAAGACGGCAAGAGTATCGACGCCCTCCGGGGATCCGCAAAAATGTATTTTGGATATAGAATCAAAAAAAGTTTTGTTTATTTTCAATGGTTTAATAGTATGTTCTTAAAGTTACATATTCGTTTAAAGATATCATTTTTGTGATAGTCCGGTGGAGTTTTAATACCCGAAATCCAACTCATTAAATCCGGATCACTTTCCTCAAGTAGAGATCCAAACTGTCTTAATTCCTCTGGAGTCATTGAGTGAATGTTTTCGATGGCAAATTGCCCGATTATCATATCCGCTTCCTTGGTGCCTCGACGTTTGCTCTGATACATTAAGCGCTGTCGAAGGATTTCCTCTGGATCAGTCATTGCAACTCCTTCATAGGGCATTAGGATATAGAAGCTTCGATAGTTTTTGTCAGCAACAGATCGAAAAAAAGTTGAATATTTAAATGCGACCTGAAATTCTTTTTCCATTGTTCGCGCCGGTTCAGACGTTACCCGGTATAGGTCCTAGATTATCTGGCTTTGTATCCAAAGTATGCGGACCCAATATTATTGACCTCTGTTGGCATTTACCTATTGGATTTATCGATAGACGCTATTCACCCGACGTCGCTAATGTTTTGCCGGGCAGTATTGCGACGATTAAGCTTAAAATTTTGGACCATCAGCCTCCCAAGAGTAGAAAACTACCTTACAAAGTTATATGTGGGGATAACACCGGCGAAATGGAATTAGTATTTTTTCATTCAAGAGCAGATTATTTGGTACACATGTTGCCAGTGGGTGAAACTCGAATAGTCAGTGGCAAGGTCGATATATTTAAGGGGAAGGTCCAAATGAGCCACCCTGATAGGATAGGCCTGCCTGAAGAAGCCTCAGTGATTCAAACAATTGAACCTGTTTACCGCCTGACAGCAGGTTTAACCTCAAAACCCCTTCTTAAGGCAATAAAAGGAGCGCTCTTAAAAACAGGGGTTCTGCCAGAATGGCAGGATTTAACGTGGCTTAAAAGACAGAAATTTCCGGCATGGCGTGATGCCCTCCTCAAAGTCCATGCACCGAAAAATGAATCAGATGTTGGAAATAATTCCACTGCCCGAAGACGGCTAATATATGATGAATTACTCGCAGACCAACTGGCATTAACTATCGTGCGCTCACTGAATCGAAAAAAGTCCGGTAGAATTATAAAATCAGATAATGGTCTAATTAAAAAGATTATGGGTAAGTTGCCCTTCGAATTAACTACCGGACAAAAAGGAGCACTTAATGAAATTTTATCAGATATGGCTGAGCCATATCGTATGCTTCGACTGATACAAGGAGATGTAGGCAGCGGAAAAACGGTTGTAGCATTTCTTGCGATGATCAGGGCTGTAGAATGTCAACTGCAAGCCGCGTTGATGGCGCCGACCGAAGTATTAGTGCTGCAACATTACAAAACACTTAAACCCTGGGGTGAGTATATCGGGGTAAATATAGAAATTCTGACAGGAAAAGATAATAAGGCCCATCGCAAAAACGTTTTAGATGGACTTATTAATGGTGATATTTCCATTATCATTGGGACGCATGCTCTATTGCAGGATGACGTCCACTTTAAAGATCTTGGATTGGCAGTAATAGATGAACAACACCGGTTTGGTGTTCATCAGCGTTTAATGTTAAATGAAAAGGGAAAAAAAGCTGATATGCTAGTCATGACAGCCACACCAATACCCAGAACATTAATGCTTTGTGCCTATAGTGACCTGGATTCATCACGTTTGGTAGAAAAACCAGCAGGTCGGCAGGAGGTTGAAACCCGAGCAGTGCCTACGACAAGACTTGAGGAAATAATTGATAGACTCAAGCACACCCTAGATGAAGGAGCCCGAGCATTCTGGGTTTGTCCTCTAGTTGAGGAATCAGAACTAATGGATCTTGAAGCGGCAACGGACAGATATAAGTTTCTGGATAGTCGCTTTAAGGGGCGCGTGGGCCTTTTACATGGAAAAATGAAGCCGTCTGAAAAAGAAAAGGTAATGAAATCCTTTATGGAGGGTGAGTTAAATATCCTGGTCGCCACGACTGTTATAGAAGTAGGAGTGGATATACCTGATGCAAATATAATGATTGTTGAACACGCTGAACGCTTTGGTTTAGCTCAGTTACATCAACTCAGGGGTCGCGTAGGTCGTGGTATAAAATCCTCTGCTTGTATTTTGATGTATTCGAACCCTCTATCAGAAAACGCCCGTGCGAGAATAAAAATATTAAGGGAAACTGATGATGGTTTTAGGATAGCAGAAGAAGATCTGAAGTTGAGAGGCGCCGGAGAATTACTAGGAACGCGTCAAAGTGGCCTCCCTGTATTTCGAATGGCAGATATAGTTAGCCACCAGGACCTTATGGTGGCGGCAAAAGATGACGCAAAATTAATTATCGAACGTGATCCTTATTTAAACAGTAAACGAGGCGAGGCACTTCGCATACTCCTCTATCTTTTCCAAAAGGATAACGTCGTTCAAACACTTAGATCGGGATAAAAATCTTTATTCAATTGGAATCGTTCTGTTATCCCCATTAGACGCATTCACCTTAACACCCCTTTCGTTCTGTGGCCTTCGGTCAGGGGGTGTCACTATTCCACCAGAAATCACCATTTTTATTCCCTCCTCTACCGTCATAGATAAAACAACGAGCTCCCGACGAGGCAGAAAAAGGAGGTAGCCGGAGGTTGGATTCGGTGTTGTTGGCAGGAAGACATTCACAATGTCGTCCTTTGTAGAGTTCTGGATTTCACCTTGNGTTGTTCCTGTAATAAATCCAAGGGCCCACGAACCACGCCTAGGATATTCAAAGAGTACCACTTCGCGGAAAGCNTTTGACTGGTGAGANAGAACNGTTTCAAAAATTTGTTTTAAAGCACCATAGACACTCCGTATAANGGGCATCCTGGCNAGAAGTTTTTCGCTGGTTCGTATCCAGTANCGNCCTAAGATACCNGCGGTNANCGCCCCGATAAGGGTCATNAAAAGGCAGGCCATTAAGAGGCCAAGACCCGGGATACCNAATGGTAAATATGTCTCGGGGTTATAGGCNGGAGGCAGCAGCGGGGTCATTTTGTTGTCNACCCAGTTTATNAATAACCANGCAAGATAAAACGTAATTCCTATCGGAGCNGTAATTAGAACTCCGGCCANAAAATAACCACGTANATGCCGAATTAATCCTATCTTTGGTTTTTTTATTTTNAATGGTTCATTGTTANACATTTTTNATTCCAATACTAATGCCGGATTAGCTGGCCTTTAGAGATAGACGACTTTATTTTACGNCTTTATTTTACGACNCTATTGAGATGTTTACATTTAATTTAAAATCCGCGCTATCAGTNAATATCTAAAGTTTCAATNAATAAAAAAAAGAGGTNAAAATGAAATATCANAATATTTATTTTGAAGATTTTAAAATCGGTCGTGTATTTAAAACTGATAGTATNAAAATAACTCAAGAAGATATTATTAATTTTGGTAACGATTTTGCTCCTTTACCCTATCATACAGACCCGGAAGAAGCTAAAAACTATATGTTTGGTGAGTTGGTAGCTGCCGGTTTTCATACGTGCTCTATCAGTTTTGGTTTGTTTATAAGAGCCGGCATCTTTGATGACTGCGCCATGGGGTCACCGGGTTTTAATAAATTACGCTGGAAGAAGCCGGTCAAACCTAAAGATGTTTTAAAAGTTTCAGCGACGGTAACCGCATCATCTCCGGCAAGAGATGAAAAGGACCGAAATTTGGTATCTCTGTTATTTGTGACGAGTAACCAAAAAGATGAAACAGTTTTGGAAATGGAAACTAGGCATTTTGTGCGGTCTCGTCCTAAAACATTGGACTGTTAAGGTTTTTTTTAACTAATTAACTCGCGTCGAAGAACCTTTCCAACCGGACTCTTGGGTAATTCATTTATAAATTCAATCGACTGGGGTATTTTATAAGGGGCAATTTTATCTTTTAGTGATTTTTTAATGAAATTTGCAAATTCCTGGTCACCCATTTTTTCGTCCTTTAATACCACTACTGCACGAATTTTATTGCCAATTTCTTTATCACTTAAAGGCAAGACACAAGCCTCAATAATACCAGGAATTTTACGAAGGGCATTTTCTATTTCGATTGGGGAAATAAATATTCCCCGACTTTTAAAGCAGTCGTCACTCCTTCCAGCAATCCATATAAAGCCGTCACCGTCTTTATATGCTAA
This sequence comes from Rhodospirillales bacterium, assembly GCA_002727395.1. Taxonomy (GTDB): domain Bacteria; phylum Pseudomonadota; class Alphaproteobacteria; order MPNO01; family UBA2964; genus UBA2964. Next base: position 9,753 of record PBWY01000038.1, read on the forward strand.
ATCTCCCGTATGATACCATCCATCATGAACCACTTCTTTTGTTTTTTTCTTATCTTTATGGTAGCCTAAAAAGAAACCCGGGTTATCTGAAGATATCAATAAATTTCCGATTTCTTCGGGTCCTAACTCCTGGTAATCATCATCCATAACTTTAACAACAGTACCAGGAAGGGGCCTTCCTACGGAGCCCGGTTTGATAGGCCAGTGGGGCGACTGACCAAACACTAACTGCATTTCGGAGACACCGTAATGTTCCCATATGGGACAACAAAACCTATCAACCCATTCAGTATAGGTAGCCTCCTCCAAGGCTTCTCCAGTTGCATTGCAGCCTCTTAACGATCCTAATTTATAGTTCTTTTCAATTTCTGGTATTGCCAAAATACGACGATAAACTGTTGCTACTGAATACAGAACAGAAACACCCAGATCTTCAATGGTTTTTAAAATTCTCTCTGGCCGCATGCGCCCTTCGAGGATAGCGCCAGTGATACCATTTCTAAGGGGATAAAGTACGTTATGGCCCAAAGCACTAATAAAGCTCCATTCACCTGTGGCCATTACCACATCATTTTCCAATGGGGGTACACGTAATTTATTTGTATCACCCTGGGCTACTATCCATCTATGGGCATGGACTATTCCTTTGGGATTACCGGTAGTACCCGAGGTGTATACAATGAAGGCTTTTTCGTCGGATTTGGTATTGGCCGTTGCATTTGTAACACCATCCCCTACCCTTAATAATTCTTCAAATGAGTGCTCATTTTCGGCTATTCCTCGGGCTATAATGACCCCTGATCGAAATTCATCTCGTAGCAAACGAATTGGACTACTTATATTCTCCAATGTTATCGCTGCTATGGCATCGCTATGTTTTCTTACATACGAAACTTCATCTGCTCCCAACAGAGAATTCTGAAGGACCGGAACGGCTCCTATTCTTACCAAAGCAAGAAACGTGATTATAAACTCTAATGAATTGGGTAGGCGAACTAGAACATGGTCAAAGGGTCTTATACCGATTGATTCTAAACCCTGAGCGAAGGAATTCACCTTTCGGTATAGTTCATTATACGAAATGGAATTCTTTGCATATTTAAATGCAGTTTTTTCTCCAATGCCTCTTTCTATATTTTTGTCGAGGACTTCCCTTGTAATGTTTAAATTATCAGGGATTTTTCGATATTCGGGCCAGGTATTAATATTCCCCTTTTCCATCATTCTTTCGTTTGCTTTGGAAATGGCCAGTTATTGTAATACGGACCTTTGAAATTAGCCTCCCTCTTTTCAAGAAAAGCTTTTATACCTTCCTGGCAATCCTTGGTACGAGTAATTTCCTTTATTGCACTCAATTCCCGTTCCCAGCCCTCGTCGGTTCTATTTTGATTCCAATAATATTTAACTAGTTCTTTAGCTTTTCTAACAGAATGAAACGGATTGTTGGAAATTTTAACCGCAAGTTTCATGGCTGAAGGTATTAGGTCTTCGTGTTTGAAAACTCGGTCCACTAGTCCAATTTCACAGGCTTCTTCTGCTTCAATAATGTCTCCGGTCATAATCATTTCCATTGCTCGCCCTATTCCAACAAGCTTTGGAAGGTTTCGAGCACCCCCAGACTCAGGTAAAAAGCCAGCCGGGACTGCTACTTCGCCAAGTTTTGCTTTCTCGGAGGCATATCGGATGTCACACAATGTACAAATTTCCAATCCGATGCCCACCGCCGGTCCATTAATAGCGGCGATCACCACGGGTTTTAGATCTTCAAATTTCTTAAACGCTCTCTGTAAAACTTCGTGTCGTAAATCGTTAAAAAAGTAACTAGCGAGTTCTTTATAGGCCCCGAAATCCCCAAAATCGAAATCCTTATCGCCGGCGCCTAATGGTCCAGCTTCTGTCTTTAGATCTCCACCCGCCGAAAAGCCTCGGCCTTCACCAGTTAAAATTATTGCCTTGATATGGTTATTGGAAGAAATTTCATCGCAGAGGATATCCAGTTCTACCCGCATACGAACATCTATGGCATTCAATGCAGCTGGACGATTAAGCGTAATTAAACCTATCGACTTTTCTCCTTCACGTTCAGGATTTTCAAGTACTTCCCAACGTATAACCTTATATTCCATCTTCCCTCTCCTTCATTTAGGTGCCCACCTTCAGGGAAGACACTAACCCCCTAAGGCAGGCTATAACGCTGAGCGCCGTAATTTTTCCCGTCCCCGGCTTTTCCTCTGATTGAACATTTTCGATACTCATCTCGAAACTTGCACTATCGGCAGTCACATGGATGGAATGTGTATTTCTATCAAGACTAGGATCAGCCCAAATTTCGAGCTTAGTTCTGTCGGGACCAATCCCCGCTAGACCTAAGGCAGCAGCTACATTGACGTTTGCCGGAAACCCTTCAGCACCCTCGGCGGCTGAGCCGCTAAAAACTAGTTTTGGTTCGTTTAATCCTTCAACAGAAATATCATTTTTTTTCAGATGAGGCGCACCAATCAGTGCATTTGGGGGTTTTTTTGTAATCATGACAACTTCGAAAATTTCACCCTCAGCTGCTGCTCGAACCGCATCAAGTCCTAGAAGTGCACCCGTCGCTAATATAATTCTTCCGTTGCCTGCTTCCGCTAAATTTACCGTTTCAGGATTGGCAATTATACCCGCAGCACTAACAGTCACTAAAATCTTATTTTCTTTTAGGGTAGGCACTGCAATTGAATTAAACCCTTCCTTTGGTACACATTCGACTACGATGTCAGAATTTTTGGCTAGTTCCTCAGGTGATAAAACCGGAACAGGTGTCTTTAAGGATGACATTCGGCTATAACCGCGCTCGACATCCCGAACACAAATGCCTACAAATTCAAGGTTTTCAATGCCTCGATCGAGTGCTTCACCAATAACTTTACCTATCGCTCCATAGCCCGCAATTCCGACTTTCAATACAAGTTCCTTTCGTGAATTAAAAACACCTAGTTGACCACCCCTGAGACTTGCCGCACCCTACTTCACAAGTCAACTCTATAGAAAGCAGAGTATCATAGCCGTGACCATAATTTTTTCGTGCGCAGATATCCCCTCCGAACAATGGGTTCAGGCAATTAAAAAGGAATTGCCGGATATCAAAATATACGTCTGGCCAGAAACCGGTAATACCAATGAGGTTGAATTTCTTATACTCTGGGGAAAGTGGCCCGGTAAATTTGAAAATTTTCCTAACCTTAAGGCCATTTTGTCACTTGGTGCGGGTGTGGATCACATTTTATCCCTACCTCATCTGCCAGACAATCTTCCTATAGTACGTTTGGCAGACCCCGCATTAAGAACGGGAATGATCGAATATGTACTGTACAATGTAATCAGGTTTCATCGGCAATTTTACGAATATGAAAATCAACAACGAAACTGTGAGTGGATAGAGTTACCGCAGGTTAACCCTAATAACCGAAATGTCGGTATCCTCGGTCTAGGCTCCCTTGGCTCGGCATGTGCTGAACACCTCGTCAAACTCGGCTTTAACGTCTTAGGCTGGAGCCGGAGTGAGAAAGATATCAATGGGGTTTACTGTCTGTCTGGAAACAAAAGTCTGCATTCGTTCCTTTCAAAATGTCACATAATAGTCTGCCTTTTACCGATGACACCGGAGACAATGGGCATACTCAATAAAGAAAATATGAAATTATTGCCTCAGGGAGCTTTTATTATCAATGCGGCCCGAGGAGCGCATCTAGTAGAAGAAGATTTGCTTGAATTGATTAATTCAAACCACATTGCAGGAGCAGCACTTGATGTATTCAAGGCAGAGCCCCTGAGTTTATCCAGTCCGCTTTGGTCAAATTCAAAAATTACAATTACTCCTCATGTTGCTGCAGTAGCAAACCAAGAAAGTGCCGCAAAAGTACTTTCAGAAACGATACGACAGATCAGCAAAGGAGCAACACCCTCGAAATTAGTGGACCGTAATACAGGTTATTGATGTTTTATTAGTGCTTCGGGCTGTGTTGCTATGATATAATCAAACAATTATTAATAATTTCGTTTGAAGAGAAAAAAATGTCGCTAGCAATGAGCGTCCGCCCAGGTGACCTGAAAGTTATCAGCCTGATTTCAACAGGGCATTGTCTCAGTCACATGTACCAACTGGCGCTTCCTAACCTATTTTTTCTAATTACAGTCAAGGAAGGGCTTAGTATAACATCGTTGGCCCTGCTCACCTCGGTATTCTTTGTAGTCTCAGCAATTGGACAAATAATTGCCGGTTTTCTGGTGGATAAATATGGCGCGCGACCAATATTATTTTTAGGATTTCTCCTGATTTCTTTTGCAACGGCTGCCTTTGCATTTGCTAATTCATACCAGCTTATGATTGTTTTATCTTTTCTTGCCGGCCTTGGTAATAGTGTTTTTCATCCAGCCGATTACAGCATACTTAATGGCAGTATTTCTGAAAAAAATGTAGGAAAGGCTTACGGCGTTCACGGATTTGGTGGCTTGATCGGATACGCAGTCACTCCCTACCTGATGTATGTCATGGGGACATTTTTTGGTTGGCGTGAAACCATGTTAATCATTGGAATTGTTGGGATTTGCACTGCTGCTTTGATGTGGACCCAAAGGAGAGATTTGCGGGATAGTGGACTGGATAAGGGTATTGGCGCCGGGTCGGTAAGAGAAGGCATTGGAATACTCTTTAAACCAGCTACCATTCTTTCTTTCCTCTTCTTTTGTTTTATGGCTATGGGTTCCGTTGGTCTCATGACATTGGGTCCGGATGCCTTAACCGCCCTCCTGGATCTTTCCAGGGATAAGGCAAGTTACACGATCTCGCTTCAACTCACCGGCTCACTATGTGGAATTTTAATTGGAGGAATTATAGCTGACAGAATTAAGCGGCATGATATCGCTACAGCATCAATTGTTACCTTAGCCGTCTTACTTGTCTGGTCAGTGCCTGGCTTTCAACCAACAAATATGCCAATTTTAATTTTGATATTCGTAGTATTTGGGTTTGCATATGGCATGGCGCAACCATCAAGGGATATGGTGGTCAGGTCAGTTGCTCCATCCGGAGCGGCTGGAAAAATATTCGGGTTTACCTATTCGGGTATGGACGTCGGCTCTTCTGTTGCTGTAGCAATATTTGGTTTTCTCCTTGGTGGAGGAGAACCAAAGTTAATATTTATTCTAGTTGGTGTTTTCATGATGATTGGGGTCGCCAGCGTCCTTCTCGCAAAGGTTTTGTCCGACAATAAACCGATCGCTGAATGAGTATTTTGGATATAGTTACACGCAAGGATATACGACTGATCAGTGTCATCAGCGTTGTTCACCTATTCAGCCATTTCTATCAACTGACGCTTGCCCCTGTGTTTCCACTTATAAAAGCGGAGATGGGTCTCAGTAACGTGGAGCTAGGATTATTAGTTACTGTTTTTTTTATTGCTTCAGCAGTATTCCAGACGCCCGCCGGTTTTCTCGTTGATCGATTTGGAGCCCGTCCAGTTTTAATTTTTGGTTTGGGACTTCTTTCGAGTGCGGTAGCCTGCTACTCGGTAGTCCCCAACTATGAGTTTTTTCTTGTTCTTACATTTTTAGCAGGAGCCGGTAATAGTGTTTTTCATCCTGCGGACTACAGCCTGATGAATAATTTAGTAAGTCCGAAACTGATGGGACGGGCTTTTAGTTTCCATACCAATGGAGGACACCTTGGATTTGCGCTGGGGCCAGCGGTAATGGCCATACTGGCTGCAAATCTCGGCTGGAGGGATGCTACAGGAATTGTTGGTCTAACAGGGCTTATCTTAACCTTTGCTATTATAATCGGTGGCAAAAATTTATTTGAAGGTAGTCAATCCAGGTTATCCCGTGACGGTATAAAAAATTCCAAGGAAATAAATATAGACCATCCATTATCAATTTCGGTCCTTTTAAGGCCTTCAATTATTGCTTTCTTTATTTTCTTTACTGTTCTGTCGATGGGTTTGATCGGGATGCAAAATTTTACGCCTATCGCGTTGGTTTCAGGCCGTGGCTTTGACCTTTTAAGTGCTAACGGTGCCTTAACCGGATTTCTTATTGGAGCGCCAATTGGTATTTTTATAGGCGGTTATATTGCTGATAAAATCAAAAAACAGGATTTCGTCGCTCTCATTTGCATAACTGTAGCTGGCGGATTGATCTTTATTATTCCCTTTTTGAACCTCAATGGAGTATTTCTTTTTTCTCAATTTTTGATTGCTGGATTATTTTTTGGTCTCGCCCTTCCAAACCGAGATATGGTTATTCGACGCTTTACGGCAAAAGAAGCTAGCGGGAGGGTTTTTGGTTTTGTTTATGGTGGACTAGATACCGGAGCCGCAATTACACCGGTGATCTATGGCGCGTTTGTAGATTGGGATAAACCGGACTGGGTATTTTTAAGTTCCGGGATCCTAATATTCATGGCTGCCCTTATAATATTTACTACTGCGCGACTAGTTCGACAGACGGAATAAAAGGTTAGGTTATGAATATTGTATTTTTTATTCTTGTCTTTATTGCTTTTTTGGTAACTGCCTGGCGTCAAATTCATTGGGTTTCACCAAAAGAGACTGTGTCCTCCCCCATGCAGGAACTCGGTCTTGGTATGATAGATGCCGCGGCGAGCTCCGTAACCCTCGCGCTTGGCCTTGTCGGTGTAATGGCCTTGTTTCTAGGTTTAATGAAAGTCGCTGAAGTTGGAGGATTACTGTCCATTATAGCGAAACTCGTGCGACCGTTGATGGTACGGGCATTCCCAGATGTACCACCACAACATCCAGCAATGGGCGCCATGATAATGAATATGTCTGCCAATGCTCTGGGTCTTGGCAATGCGGCAACGCCGTTCGGTATAAGGGCCATGCAGGAATTAGATAAGTTAAACCCCCACAAGGGTACGGCGACAGATGCAATGGTACTTTTCCTGGCTATAAATACGTCAAGCGTAACACTCCTTCCCACAGGGGTAATAGCATTAAGGGCAGCAACGGGCTCAACGGATCCCGCGGGCATCCTGCCTACAACCTTATTTGCCACTATTTTATCGACAACAGTAGCGTTTCTCGCCGTAAAATTTTATCGTCGATTTTCTAGTATTCCGGAAAA
>PBWY01000039.1 GCA_002727395.1 Rhodospirillales bacterium
AGGAAACAATTTCCGAAAATACTTTACGAGACCGCTCGTTTAGTTCACCAATTATGTTTCTTTGGTTGGAATTCATTGTTTTTTCTGGACCAAAAACTTATTTCTGGTCTTCTACGATTATCCATAGAATGTAATGTTGCAATTTTTCAACGTCAATAAGCTGATTGAAGTTAAGTGCTAGTGGACGCCGTTGTTTATTCACGTTAGCTTTCAACATTTAGCTTATTGTTTTCAGAAGTAGGAGCTTTATTCAAATGAGCACCCGTCCCTCAGGTCGCAAAGCTGACGAAATGAGAAAAGTCAGCCTTGAACCAAAATTTAGCCCTTATGCCGAGGGGTCTTGTCTAACAAAGTTCGGGAATACCCACGTTCTATGCACAGCATCAATAGAAGAAAAAGTTCCGCCATTTTTACGCAATTCTGGCACCGGTTGGATTACCGCCGAATATGGGATGCTGCCACGATCTACTCACACTCGCACTGCGCGGGAAGCCGCAAGAGGAAAACAAAGTGGGAGGACACAAGAAATACAGCGGCTTATTGGAAGGTCTCTACGGGCAGTAACAGACTTATCATTGATGGGCGAGAGACAAATTCGGATCGATTGTGATGTAATTCAAGCAGACGGTGGAACCCGCACGGCCTCTATCACCGGTGCTTGGGTTGCTTTGCACTATGCTCTCTCAAAATTGGTAAAAGACGGGCAACTTGATCAAGTCCCCCTGAAAGATTCTGTTGGTGCCGTTTCCTGTGGAATATTTCAGGGCGTGGCCACGCTAGACCTAGACTACCCGGAAGACTCCAATGCAGACGCAGATACCAACTATGTTTTAACGGGCAGTGGCGGTATTGTAGAAATTCAAGGCACCGCTGAAAAGAAACCATTTAGTCGCGAACTCCTTGATGAACTTTTAGACCTTGCCTACAAGGGAATCGGAGAATTAACAAAACTACAAAAAAATGCTTTGTTGTAATGATTTGATCAAAAATGAGCAAACACCGAAAATTTTTAGGTTCTAAAATTGTCATTGCAAGCCACAATTCGGGCAAAGTGGTTGAAATTGAGGATTTATTAAAACCACACGGAATAAAGTGTCTTTCCGCAGCAGATCTTAATTTAGATGAACCAGTGGAGAATGGAAAAACATTTACAGCTAATGCCGAAATTAAGGCTCGTGCCGCCTCATTATCCACTAAACAAGTCTCTCTCTCTGACGACTCCGGTTTAGTAATTCCCTCAATAAATGGAGACCCGGGAATTTATTCGGCTCGTTGGGCTGGAAAAGATAAAGATTTTAATCTTGCGATGCGCCTCGTGGAAAAACGACTCCAAAATGTTTCAGACAGACGGGCTTATTTTTTTGCTGCCCTCGCCTTATATTGGCCGGACGGTCATTGTGAAACTTTCACGGGGCGCATTGATGGAGAACTAACCTGGCCACCCCGGGGTAAATTAGGGTTTGGTTATGACCCTATATTTATCCCCGCTGGTTTTAAAAAAACATTCGGTGAAATCGAACCTGCACTAAAACACACCATAAGCCATCGTTCAAAAGCGTTTGCAAAACTAGTAGAATTTTGTTTTGCCCAATAAAAAACCATCTGAATTAACATCAAGCGACGAGATCGCTCTTTATATTCATTGGCCTTTTTGTATATCTCGCTGTCCATATTGTGATTTTAACGCTCATGTGCGCCCAAATATAGAACAACCGGATTGGGGCAAAGCTTTATTATCAGAGTTGGAGTATTGGGCTAAAAACACGCCTAAAAGAAAAATAAAAAGTATTTTTTTTGGCGGCGGGACGCCATCATTGATGGAACCCTCTATTGCTGCTGACATAAAAGACAAAGCATCCAAACTTTGGACCTTAGAAAACGAAACTGAAATCACTTTTGAAGCTAACCCCACATCAGTAGAGATCAAAAATTTTCGGGAATTTCGTAGTGCTGGTTTAAATCGTGTTTCAATCGGCTTGCAGGCATTAGATGACAACGCATTAAAATTTCTAGGAAGAAAACACAGTCGAAAAGTTGGTATTTTAGCCATCGAGTTGGCAAACAAAATTTTTCCCCGTTACTCATTTGATTTGATTTATGGGCGCCCTCAACAAACCACGACTGATTGGAAATCTGAATTACATTAGGCTATTCAGATGGCAGCGGGTCACTTATCTCTTTATCAATTAACGATAGAAAAGGGTACACCCTTTTATGCCGAGGCAAAATCCGGAACCTTGATGCTTCCCGATGAAGAAGTCAGCTCCATGTTATTTCAGATTACCCAAGATATCTGTGAGCAAAAAGGCCTTCTATCATATGAAATCTCAAACCATGCACGACCTGGACAAGAATGCATACACAACCTCACATATTGGACCGGTGGAGACTATATCGGGGTAGGTCCCGGCGCACACGGGAGAATTACCATAGGTAATGAGACCTATGAAACAGAGCAGGCTCCGGGGCCCGAAACATGGTTTGCCGCTGTTAGAAAAAAGGGTCATGCGACCCGAAAATATAAAAAAATTAATTTGAATGCCAGGATTGATGAAATTTTACTCATGGGATTAAGACTTACCAACGGGATATCGCGGGAACATTTTATAAAGCGTACCGGAGTGGAATTTGAAGATGCCCTAAATCCAAAACGCTTGAGGCCACTTTTAGTTGAAGATTATCTCGTCTTGGATGAAAAGGGTTTAAGGGCCACTAAAAAGGGACTCTTGCGGCTCAACTCAGTTTTAGCTGCAATGCTGAGCTAATTCGTATTTATTCCATTTATATACCTTACTTGATATTTTTTTCCGATGTTTTTGAGACTGAAAATGAAATTGGGGAGGGGCTCACTACCTCTACACCTTTCGGACTTACTTCCATCACAGAAAACATATGTTGGACGGTGCCAGAGGGCCGAAGCCTAAACAAACCTGTACTTCCGTAAAATCCATTTTCACCAGTAAGCTTTTCCAAGATAAAACCTTTAGCCCCCTCCTTAGCTTTGATGGAGCTTAACGCTATGGCATCATAGGCTAAAGCGCTCAACTGATGTGGTGATTTTTTAAACACAGAGGCAAAACGCCTCACAAAGTTTGAAAAGGGTTGGGGTGAAAGACCCGCATACCATGCACCGGCTAATGAAGGTTCTTTTATCAGAGAGGGTGATGACCAGTCATGAATGCCAATAAACTTTACCTCCTTACTGTTGATTTCATAATAAGAGAGTAATGATACTATCGTTTTTAATTCTTTTCCTGTCTCCGGTATCAAAACAGCGTCAAAAGGCAACGATCCTAATACTGTTTTTTCTTGAAGTTTTTTTAAAATTCTTTTGGATATTGGATCATTCTTTTCCTCCAAAATATTTCTTTTTAAAATTAATGCCTCTCTCCGTGTTTGAAATTCACCCAACCTTTTAATTGCACCGGTAATAGAATTTGTATTACGTAAATAACGCTCACAGCTTACAAAAGTTCCGCCAAAAATTTTTACAGTTTTCTTATAATCAGCCAAAATTTTTTCACCAAATTTTCCCCGAGGAATCAAAGCAGCAAACTTCTTGACCCCCTTTGAAGCCGCATAACCAACAATACGACTCAAGCGATCCTCCGGCAGAAACCCAAAAACAAATGTTCCTTCCGCTGCAACAGTGATGTCATTGGTGAATGATATTAAATTAATTGATGCCTCAGCTGCTAGAGGTCCTACTTCTTTTGTTGCTTTCCCAAAAACAGGCCCTATCAGCAATCTAGCCCCAGAATCAATTGCACCTTGCGCCGCCGCTTTAGCACCTTCAGGGGTGCCCCTAGTATCTCTAGGAAGAACCACAAATTTATCATTGGCGCCATCAAAAATCGCCAAAAGACCTGCTTCCATCATTTTTTTACCCAAGGCGGCATTGGGTCCTGATAATGGCAGTAATAAGCCGACTCTCACCTGATCTGAAATACTTTTCGGTGGTTTTAATTTTACTACTTGATTTTCGGGGGAGCTCCGGGAGAAAAAACTTTGGATGCCGGCCGATGTAGTAGAGCTTGACGCAGTGCCTGTTTTAGATGGTGATAAAATAAATGTTTTTGCCCCTTGCGCACTAACTAGCGGGCTTTTACCCTTGTGAGGTTCGCAAGCAGTGAGGATCATCAAAATTAATACACCAAATAACTTGAAATATACTACAGCGGATGGTGGCAAATTCGGTTTAAAAAATTGAAATCGGTATAAAAAATACATGAGTCAAATCGTTGGAAAAATCTATAGGCGCGCTTTTAGAGGACAAACTACGGAATACCACTGTCGAACCAGGACTTCATATCGTTTCAACACCTATCGGCAATTTAAATGATATCACCGTCCGTGCAATCGCTGTGTTGCGCTCTTCAGACGCTATAGCATGCGAAGACACAAGAGTTACAGCGAGAATTAAATCTGAGTTTAACTTGACTGCTCCCTTAATTTCATATCACGAACATAATGCTCATAAAGTAACTTCAAAAATTATAAAACTTTTAAAATCTGGCAAAATTGTGGCGTTAGTTTCAGATGCCGGCACCCCATTAATTTCTGATCCAGGCTATAAACTAGTTAATGCAGCTATAGAAAACAATGTGATGGTCATTCCAGTACCTGGTGCTTCAGCTTTATTGGCCGCGCTCAGCACTTCAGGGCTACCAACAAACAGATTTTTATTCGGGGGCTTTCTGCCAAAAAAAACACTTGGGCGTAGAAAAGCTTTAGAGCATGTTGCCAAAGCTGGATCAACATTGGTTTTTTTTGAGTCTCCTAACCGTTTAATTAAGTCTTTATCAGATATGATTGATATTTTAGGGAACCGAGATGCTATAATAGCCCGAGAACTAACCAAAAGACATGAAGAAATCTTGAGGGGAAGTCTAAAATTTCTAGTTAAAAATATTGAAGATAACCGGTTGCCGAGGGGAGAAGTAACCGTCGTAATTGGCCCGGAACAGAATAATAAAAGCCTGCCACAAGACCAAATAGACCGGATTCTGATAGAATCTTTGGGCAAACACAGTGTCAAAACTGCGGTTGACGCTGTAGCGTTGGAAACGAATCTGCCGCGCAGATCCCTCTACCAAAGAGCAATTTTACTTAAATCGGAAAGAGACTAATTATAGAGATAATCCCATAAAATACTTTTTTGCTTTCTAATAAAATTGGATCTTGGCACCCAAAAACCAACTGTGCAAAATGGCTGAGAAAGAAATGGAAATTTGAAATGTTCTTTAAGTCTTTAAAACACACGGCAATTATTGTCACCATCACATGCTTTACAGGTGTTTTACTCAGTGGTTGTTTTGGCGCGGCCGTGGGAACAGGCGCCTGGGTCGCCAATGCCGTGTCAGACAAACGGGGATTGAAAAACGCCGCCATTGACTTAGGTATTCGGGCCCGTATCAGTAATTTATGGCTTGATCATAATGAAGAAATAATAACAAGGGCCAACATAGCCGTATTTAACGGGCGCGTCCTATTAACAGGGTTAGTCTCCAGCGACCAGCTACGCCAGGATGCGGTTCGTTTAGCTTGGAAAGCGGGGGGGGCTAAAGAAGTCATTAATGAATTGGGGGTTTTTAAAGCAAATAGTCTCGCAGATTTTACAAGAGATGCTTGGATCTCCGCGCAACTAAAGACCTCCATAGCATTAGACAAAAAAATAGCTGCGATAAACTATTCTATAAATGTTGTCAGGGGTACTGTTTACCTTTTAGGTGTTGCTGATACTGCCGATGAACTTGAGCGGGTTTTGAACCATGCGAGACAAATTAATTACGTAAGGCGGGTTTTGAGCTATGTAATTATAGAAAAAAAAATTCGTCGTGGTTAAACCAATGAAAACATTTTCTATCAAATCATCTCAAAATATCGAAAACACGCTGAGGAAAATTGGCAAGTTGTGTGATGAGGAATTTGAAATAGGGGGGGTTGCCCTTTTGTTGGGTGCAATGGACAACCCGAATAAGAAAATAGAATTTTATCTTGATCATCTAATTCAAATAGCCAGTGACGTAAGTGATATCATTGGAAAAACAAAGAAAGCAACTCTGGATAATCGAATAAATTGCCTAAAGGAAATAATCGTGACAAATCGGGGTTATACTGGTGATAGTGATACGTATGATGATCCCCAAAATGCCAATATGATAAATATCATTGAACGTCGCAAAGGTTTGCCTGTAGGATTAGGAATAATATATTTGGACGTAGCACATCGATTAGGCTGGAAAGCAACCGGCATTAATTTTCCAGGACATTTTCTAATCCGTCTAGAGCATGAATCCAAAAGAAAAATCATCGATCCATTTAATAACGCCATCGAACGAGACACGCCGGATTTAAGACACATCTTAAAGCAGGTCAATGGAATGGACACAGAACTTTTACCACAACATTCTTGCTCTCTAAGTTCGAGAGAAACACTGCTTCGATTACTAAATAATATTAAATTGCGTGCCATATCTTCAAATGATTTAAAAAGAGCCATGCAGATTATGGAACGGATGCTCTTAATAGCCCCAAGCCAATGGGTGATTTTACAAGAGGCGAGTTTATTTTATTACAAAATAGGTAATTTAAAAAAATCTACTGAAATATTAGAAGGATTTATAGAAAAAACCGCCAAAAACTCGGAACGCAGGGAGGCGGAAACTATGCTGTTTAAGGTAAAAAAAATCCTTCACTAAATTCCTTATTAACCTGCTAACGCCAAAGGAACCAAATGAGTTTAACTGTCGCGATCCAAATGGATCCTATCGAAAATATCGATATCAATGTTGATAGTACCTTTATACTTGCAATTGAAGCGCAAAAACGGGGACATAAACTGTTTTATTATTTGCCTTCTAGCCTAGCCCTAGTTAATGGCAAATTATTTGCGGAAATAAAGCCAGCCGAATTAAGGCGGGAAAAAAATAACCATTACACTCTGGGAAAATCAGAGTTCACTGACCTTTCTAAGTTAGATGTTGTTTTAATGAGACAAGACCCCCCATTTGATATGTCATATATTACTGCAACGCATCTTTTGGAACACATTCACCCCGAGACTCTTGTTGTAAATGACCCGATACAAGTGCGCAATTCGCCCGAGAAATTGCTCGCAACTCATTTTGAGGGAATTCTCCCACCCACTTTAATTACTTCCAATAGGGCCCAAATCGTTACCTTTCGTGAAGAACACCGAGATATAATTGTAAAACCTTTGTATGGTAATGGTGGGGCCGATGTTTTCCACATTTTGCCTGAGGACGAAAACTTAGGGGCGCTATTAGATATGTTCGCGGAAAAATATCGGGAGCCAATAATAATTCAAAAATATTTGCCCGAAGTTAGGGAAGGAGATAAACGAATTATATTAGTAGACGGCGCTCCAGTCGGCGGCGTTTTAAGGATCCCAGCCTCAGGAGATGCCCGGGCTAATTTTCACGCGGGGGGATCAGCACAGAAAACATCATTGACACATCAAGAGTTTGAAATTTGTAAAATGATCGGACCAACGTTAAAAGAACGAGGACTAATTTTTGTAGGTATTGATATTATTGGTGATTATTTAACAGAGATTAATGTGACATCACCGACGGGAATTCAAGAAATTAATGCTCTTGACGGAATACAGATCGAGCAGCGTATATGGGACGCTATTGAAGAGCGATATGATGATCTGAAAACCAGATAGCCTTAATAAGCCCTCTTTTAGTTTAAAATTCTTCTTGCTACATCTGAGATATTATCGTCAACCTGAGAAAATTGTTTGATATCACCCTGCTCGAGATAATTCGTCACGGCCAAGTCAAACGATGGTCTTGACTGGATGCGCTTATACCAATCACAAACCGCTGGGGCTTTCTCTTTCCATACCGCCAGCAACTTGAGCGCTGACAATCTATTAATATAGGGGGTCACCGCAGCATCAGCTAAGGAATATAGTCGGCCAGCAATAAAATCCTGCCTTTTCAAGACGTCATCCAACTCTTTAATGAATTTATCGTACGTCCACACTGCGTTTCCAACAAATGGGGAAGACAACCCATCTCTATAAACTGCTTCCTGTCGATTTCTGCGTCCAATATCTGGTATTTTATTTAAATGAACTTTTTGTTCCTGTTTTGATTTTTGTAGGAAGGACGGTCGAAATGCCGTAGCGTGGGTAAGAACACCGGTGGCTGGGTGGATAATTTCGTCGATTTTTTTTAACCAGGTGCGCATGATCGCTCGAGTTTGCGGGGTTTGCGGCACCAAAGAAATTTTTTCATTTAACTCTTCGATGTATTGCATAATTATGGTTGATTCTAGGACAACTGTGTCCCCATCAATCAAAGTAGGAACAACGGCGTTTGGATTCAGCCTAAGATAATNTGNNGAAAACTGTTCTCCATCCCTTAAATTAACNTTATAACTTTGAAACTCTANNCCCATTTCAAATAGAGTTAAACGGACTTTAATTGCACAAACCGAAGTGGTGCCGTCATAAAGAATTAACATTCTGAATAAAATTCAAATTTAAAAAAAAATAAATCCNCATCAATCAATCTCAACAATCAAAACTAGCCGAAAGGCTCCCACGTNCCATCTGGCGGGATATCGCCCCCNGCCAACATGGGGCCAAGTGGCCGCCCGCCCAAGATATGGACATGAAGGTGAAAAACCTCTTGGTGGGCGTGGGCACTGTGATTAGACAGAACTCGGAAACCACTGCCAGTGAGATTGAGAACTTGTGCCACCTCACCCACGGCCCTCCAGAATCCAACAATTTGGTCATTACTTGCTTTAGAAACAAAATCATCCAGGGAAATATATGCTCCTTTAGGTATGACTAATACATGAACTGGTGCTTGAGGGTTTATATCATGAAAAGCCAAAGCATGTTTTGTTTCCAAAACTTTCTTACAGGGAAGTTCCCCGCGCAATATCTTTGCAAAGATATTATTTTCATCATAAATTGCCATAGTACTTTCTGCTATTAAATTTTCGACCTACTTTCCTCTTAGAGCTTTCTCGGTTATTCCAGATTTACCTTCTCGTTTAGCTAATTCCGCCCAAACAGATTCTGGCCTAACACCAGTGACAGCCCACGCTACCAGTAAATGATATAGTAAGTCAGCACTTTCATGAATAACTGCGTTAGTTTTTCCCTGAGTGACCGCAATTACAGTTTCGACCGCCTCTTCACCCAACTTTTGCGCCACCTTCTCCACACCAATACTCAATAGCTCTGCAGTGTACGATGCCTCCGGGCTCTTGTTTTTACGAACTTCTATTACGTCATAAAGCCTTTGTAAAACTTCACTATGTCTATCTAAATCACCCATTAAACAACTCCGTTTTTCGGATTATAATGCTGACTAAACCCCTCGGACAGCAATGCCGGCAGCCGCCATGTGCTCCTTAACATGAGAAATCTTAAAAGTTCCAAAATGAAATATCGATGCTGCCAACACCGCAGTGGCATGCCCTTCTTGAATACCGGCCACCAAATGGCCAATGGTTCCCGCACCGCCAGAAGCAATTACTGGAATTGATATAGCATCTGCAACAGTACGAGTTAATTCCAAATCAAATCCATTTTTTGTTCCATCGCGATCCATAGAGGTGAGTAAAATTTCACCTGCACCGAATTTTTCCATTCTTTTCGCCCACTCTACAGCATCAATGCCAGTAGCTTTACGGCCACCGTGAGTGAAGATTTCCCATGACTGAGACCCACAATTTTTAGCATCGATTGCCACCACTATACATTGCGATCCGTATTTAGCTGCTGCTTCTCCGACAAACTGGGTCTTTGAACGGCAGCGGAGTTAATCGAAACTTTATCAGCCCCAGTAAGGAGAAGCTTTCGAATGTCTTCATTAGTTCGCACGCCACCGCCAACGGTCAATGGTATAAAACATTGTTCCGCGGTGCGGCCAACAACTTCAAATAATGTATCTCTATTTTCATGAGAAGCCGTAATATCCAAAAAACACAACTCGTCAGCGCCCGCTTTATCATATAGCCTTGCTTGCTCTACCGGATCACCTGCATCTATAAGGTTTACAAAGTTAACCCCCTTAACTGTGCGCCCATTCTTTACATCTAAGCAGGGTATAATTCGCATTTTTAGCATTTTTAAAGCTTTCTTCGTTTTAATCCCTTAACAAAGCAATAGCTTCAGAAGGTTCAATTCTACCATCATATAGTGCCCGACCACATATTACACCCTGTATACCTGCAGTCGCATTTTCTTTAAGCTCTTTTAGGTCATTCAGCGATGAAACACCGCCTGAAGCTATCACCGGCGTAGTTAATGAAAACGCTAGATCCACTGTAGCTTCAATATTGACCCCACCCATAGCGCCATCACGATTAATATCTGTAAATAGAATTGCGGCAGCCCCCCTGTCTTCAAAACGCAATGCTAAATCCAAGGCTCGCACCCCAGAATCTTTAGTCCACCCGTCTATAGCAACCATTCCATCTCGAGCATCGATTGCGATTACTATTTTTCCCGGAAAATCGGCACATGCCTGAAAAACAAATTCCGGATCGGACAAGGCTGCTGTACCAAGAACAATCCGGTTCACGCCAATATTTATCCAATGTTCGAGCGTTTTTTTATTACGAATGCCTCCGCCCAATTGAATAGGAATATCAACTGATGAGACAACTTTACTCACAATTTCTGTATTTACCGGCTTTCCTTCAATGGCCCCATTAAGATCAACCATATGTAACCACTGAAACCCGGCCGTTTCAAAATCCTCGGCCTGTCTGATGGGATCCGGATTAAAAATTGTCGCTTGTTGCATATCACCTCGCAGCAATCGAACACAAAGACCATCTTTTAGATCAATCGCTGGAAATAAAATCATGTTTTTGATTTCCTCCCCTTTTTTAGGCTTCCTAGCTTTTTGGTATAATAATATCCGGCTATCTTTTCCCCATTTACAACTGCATAATTTGGGTTGGTACCCCAACGTTCATAACCGAGTCTTTCATACATTTGAATGGCTGCTTCCTGGGTTTCTCTCACATCCAAATTTATAATTTTGATCGCGCGTTGTTTAGCCCTGAGCTCGCCGGCCAGGGTCAACTGTCGAGCAAGACCATGACCTCGAGCCCACGGAGCAACAAAGTTTGTCGTTATACTAGCAATGTGTTTCTGAGCTTCATTGTTTCCGGGGGCAATAACGAGCTGTGCTGAGCCCACTATTCTACCATTAAATTGAGCTACAAAAAGGTCACGTTCAGGCACTACAATTACTCCACGCCAATAGCGTTCCAGAACATTTCTCGGGGGCGGCTGTAACCAGCCAAAACCGCCGCCATCAAGAATAGCGGATTCTGCGGCATCACAGAGATCCGCAAGTTCTGATTCAGATAGTGCTAATATATGCTGAACAAAACTGTTGGATTTATTTTTATTCATCTCGACACCATCTAATAGTCCGCTTTAAATTAAGGGCGCCAATCAAGAAAATTTTTTAGAATTGTTAATCCGGTATTTTGGCTCTTTTCAGGATGAAACTGGGTACCTAATAAATTTCCCGAACAAACAATTGCGACAATATTGGTTCCGTAGTGAGTTGTTGCCAAAATATCTTTTTTGTTCGCACACTCCATTGAAAAACTGTGAACAAAATATGCATGGTCGCCATTTTTTACGCTAGAAAGAACCGGGTGGTCTGCTTCATTTAATGTAAGCTCGTTCCAACCCATATGCGGTATTTTTATCTCGGGTGAGGTCGGCTTCATGGGACAAACTTCGCCCGCCAACCAACCAAGACCCGCATGTTCGCCATGCTCTAGGCTTCGATCCGCCATCAACTGCATACCAACACAAATACCAAGAAAAGGCCTGCCACGACAATGGGTTACCTCTTTCAATGCCTCTCCCATTCCTTCAATGGCCATCAAGCCCGTATAACAATCGCCAAAAGCCCCAACTCCCGGCAAAATTACATGATCTGCATCATTCAGTTCTATTGGATCGCTTGAGATTATCACCTCATAACCTCTGTAGAGTTCTGAAGCAGCCAATTCTAGGGCCTTTGAAACAGACCTTAGATTTCCTGATCCGTAATCAATAACCACAACTTTCATTTTTATTTCCTTATGGGGTCATTGAATCAAAGCGCTGCCACCAAAGTCATACCAACGTCGTAGTGCAGCGTCACGATGTCGAGCGGCGACAATACCAGAAAGCGTGTATCCCTTCCTAAGAAAATTTAAACTAACCCACTCATTGGCCCCAAAGCCTATAAAGGTTGATAATGCTATAAACGCTATAAACAAACAATCATTGGACAAACCCAAAAACCGGTAAAATCCCCACAGAACCGCCCAGCCCAGAAATATGATGATAGTTAGAAACCACATTCGATTCCAAAGCGCCCAAAAACCCGTAAAAATAAAAGCAGTAAGTGAAAATCCATCTCTCACTACTTTGGGATCATGCCCTAGGCGGGTATGCACCAGAAAAATTTTCACTTTTAGCCTCCTAGGGCTCCCTTTGTCGATGGAATTACGTTTGATGCCCTAGGGTCAATTTCAATAGCTGTTCGCAGAGATCTAGCTAAACCTTTAAAGCATGATTCGACAATATGATGGTTGTTTTCCCCATATAAATTTTCAACGTGCAACGTTATCCCTGCCGCCTGTGCAAAGGCCTGAAACCACTCTTTAAATAACTCTGTATCCATCTCACCAAGCTTCGGTTTAGAAAATTGGACTCGCCACACCAGATACGGCCTAGCAGAAATATCTAGAGCTACCCTAGACAGAGTCTCATCCATCGGAACATATGCAGCACCATAACGCACAATGCCAGATTTATCGCATAATGCAGCACTAATTGCTTGGCCAATTGCAATTCCCGTATCTTCCGTAGTGTGATGAAAATCAATATGCAAGTCCCCCTCTGCCCTCACAAATAAATCCACCAAGCTGTGCCGGGACAATTGCTCTAACATATGATCCAGAAACCCGATCCCAGTCGAAACATCGTATTGACCGGACCCATCCAAATTTATACGAACATCGATAGATGTTTCTTTGGTTTTTCGGGTAACGTTTGCTTCACGCATTTGAGCAATCCTTTTTTTTAAACCAGAATGTTTTAACAGGCTAAAAACATTACTGCCAGCTTTTACCTTTCAATCGCTGTACAATTTGCGCGACTATGCCACAGACCTTTTGTATTTAAACAATTTTCTTAATACCACTTAAAAAAAATGGTATTAAAGTTTAACAGTTAAAAACCCACAATTAGAACCTATTTCTAATGTAGCCTTTAAATTGTTTAAATTAGCCTAGATAATCTTTTTGGTGGTAAGTCTTGAACACTAAATTGCAATCACTACATTTACCGTTCCCGATTTTAGTTCAAGCTGATTATTAAATTGTATAATTGAGAAGTAATAAATGGAAAAAAATAGCCGTCCCCAGTGGCACGGAACAACGATATTATCTGTTCGAAAAAAAAATCAAGTCGTGATAGCCGGTGACGGACAGGTGACTTTGGGACCAACAGTGATCAAAGCATCCGCACGTAAAGTCCGACCACTTGGCAACGGTTCAGTTATAGCAGGATTTGCAGGAGCTACAGCGGATGCATTTACTTTGTTTGAGCGTCTTGAAGCAAAATTAGAGCAACACCCTGGCCAGTTGACCCGAGCGTGTGTGGATCTTGCTAAAGACTGGCGCACAGACAGGTATCTGCGCCGTTTAGAAGCAATGATGGCTGTAGCTGATCAGGATGTTTCTCTTGTTTTAACAGGAACCGGCGATGTCCTTGAGCCAGATCAGGGCCTCATTGGTATAGGGTCTGGAGGTTCCTATGCACTTGCTGCTGCACAGGCATTGCACGATATAGATGGGTTAGACGCAGAGGATATTGCGCGAAAGGCTATGGATATCGCAGCCGGCATTTGTATATATACTAATAACCACTTAACAATAGAAAGTCTAAAAAAAGGTGACTAGTTTCAGTCCAAGAGAAATCGTATCGGAGCTTGATAGATACATTGTCGGCCAAAGTGATGCTAAGCGAGCCGTAGCTATTGCTTTGAGAAATCGCTGGCGCCGGCAGCAAATAGAAGGGGATCTGCGAGAAGAGATTCTTCCCAAAAACATACTAATGATTGGTCCTACAGGGGTTGGTAAAACTGAGATCGCTCGAAGATTGGCTCGTTTAGCTCAAGCCCCCTTTGTAAAAGTCGAAGCAACTAAATTTACTGAGGTGGGCTATGTTGGACGTGATGTTGAACAAATCATAAGGGAC
>PBWY01000040.1 GCA_002727395.1 Rhodospirillales bacterium
AGACCAACTTTTATTGTGGGATAATAGGTGCACTGTTCACCTTGCTTGTGGAGGCGTCCCAGAAGACCAGTTACGCACAATGTTGCGGACTACGGTTAGAGGGGGTGTACCTTTCTAACTAATAAGAAAAAATAAAATAGCATTAAATCAAAATATAAGGAGGCTAGTATGTTTACGAAGGTAACTTCAGTTTTTGCAGCATTAACCGTTCTTCTTTTTAGTACGGGGGTTTTCTTCACCGCTGACGCAAGGCCATTCTACAAAGGGAAAAGGATAATATTTTTGGGAAATTATCCAGCAGGCGGAGCAAACAGTACAGAGGGAAGAATATTTGCAGCTCATATTGCTAAACACATCCCCGGTAAACCAAGAATTATTTTTAGAGACATGGGTGGCGCTGGTGGTTTAGTTGCCACCAATTACCTTGCAGAAGCTGCTAGGCCTAATGGAATGACTGTTGGATTCTTTACGTGGAACCCAGTTGCTCAGGTCTTGAAAGACCCAGGGTTACGAGTTGATTACCCGGATCTTCAGTTTGTTGCTGCGGCTGCTCCTCCCGTAATCTGCTATATTCGAAAGGACGCAGCTCCAGGTGGCATCAATAGTCCTCAGGATTTTTTCAAGAAGGCAAGAGGATTTAAATTTGGCGGGCTCAGGACAACTTCTACTCACGATTTAAAGGGTCGGTTGTCCCTTGATCTGTTAATAGGTCCAGAAAATTATAAAACGGTTACAGGTTATAGAGGTTTTACACCAATATTCGCCGCCATTCATCAGAACGAGGTTCAATATCATACAACTTCTATTCCGGGTTATCGAAGAGTAGTCGAACCGACAATGGAGAAACCCGGCCTAGTAAAAGTATTGTACCAGTATGAAACACCTACCGTTGATGGGCGTTATTTAAGAAGTCCTAATTTGCCAAATCTGCCGACTTGGTTGGAAGTCTATAAAATGAAAAACGGTAAAAATGCGATGCCAAGCGGTATGAAATGGAAAACACTCAAGTTTCTAAATACCTTAAATTCACAACTTTTTCGTATGGTATTTCTTCCACCAAAGGCACCTAAAGCAGCATTGAAGGCTCTACGTACTGCGTTTTCAGCTGTAACGAAGGATAAAGAATTTTTGGCAGCTTATAAAAAGGCCATTAAAGCAAAACCGGCTGTAATTGTGGGTAAAAAAGGTGAAGCGATAATCAATGCTACTTTAAGAAATGTTGATCCAAAAATGGTATCATTCTTGAGACAATATGTAAAATCCGGAGGTAAGTAACCAAACATCCTTTCAATTCGACCGCGTCAGGTTAGACCCTTGGCGCGGTCTCTTTTATTAAGGGAGTAATAAATTGTTGGATGCAGTTTTGGATGGCCTTTGGTTGGTGGTGCAATGGCCGGCTATCGGCTATCTTTTCCTTGGCGTTCTAATAGGCTTATATTTTGGAGCCATACCTGGTTTATCAGGCCTAGTTGGCCTCGCGATTTTACTACCTTTTACTTTCCTAATGGATCCAGTCCCAGCTTTTGCCTTTTTGCTCGGCATGTTTGCTGTTACTACTACCAGCGACACTTTAGCTTCAGTTCTTTTGGGAGTTCCCGGTACAGCTGCTTCTCAGGCAACAATTCTCGATGGATATCCTTTGGCAATGAAGGGCGAAGCTGACAGAGCTTTTGGTGCGGCTTTCACAGTTTCAGCACTTGGAGGTGTTCTCGGCGCGGTGGCACTGGCGGTGTCTATTCCAATCGTAAAGCCCCTTATTTT
Source organism: Rhodospirillales bacterium (assembly GCA_002727395.1). Lineage (GTDB taxonomy): Bacteria > Pseudomonadota > Alphaproteobacteria > MPNO01 > UBA2964 > UBA2964. The sequence goes on from PBWY01000040.1 coordinate 1,762, forward strand.
TTCTTTCGCTAAACCAGAATTTTTTGCTCTGGGTGTTCTAGGACTCACTATGATCGGGTCTTTATCGGGCGGCAATATGGTGAAGGGATTATTTGCAGCTTTGATTGGTTTATTGATCTCGATGGTGGGGTATTCGTTGACTGGAGGTGTTCCAAGGTACTGGTTGGGGGCGACCTATTTGTTGGAAGGAATACCGATTGTTCCAATGGTACTCGGTCTATTTGCAGTTCCGGAAGTTATTGAGCTTGCAGTTCGTAATACTTCTATCTCCAGAGTACCTAGAAATTCTGTTAGTGGCGGAATGAAACAAGGTATTTGTGATGCGTTCAGAAATTGGTGGCTATTTCTTCGATCGTCAGCAATTGGTATTTACATTGGAATGCTGCCGGGCTTGGGCGGGGTAATCGTCGACTGGATTGCTTATGGACATGCTGTTCAGAGTGCCAAAGATAAATCTCAATTTGGGAAAGGTGACATTAGAGGCGTTATTGCTCCTGAATCTGCTAATAATGCCATGAAAGGCGGGGCCTTAATGCCAACGGTGGCATTTGGAATTCCGGGTAGCCCAGCCATGGCTATTCTTCTGGGCGCATTTGTCATTCAGGGCTTTATGCCTGGTATGCAAATGTTGACTACAAAACTTGATTTGACCTTTTCCATGATTTGGACGCTGGCCATAGCAAACGTTCTGGGTGCTGTTCTACTTCTAATTTGGGCTAAACAAATTGCAAAAATTACATTTTTGCCAAGCCATTTAATTGTACCTGCTGTTGTTTTATTTGTAATGATGGGAGCGTGGATGAGCTCCAACACGCTTTCCGATTGGTGGTCGATGTTAGTTTTCGGAGTAATTGGGTATTGGATGAAACAGGGCGGCATACCGAGACCCCCTCTTATACTGGGTTTCGTTCTTGGCCCAATTATGGAGAGCGCTTTATTTGTGACTTACCAGGCTTATGGTCCGATTTCATGGATATTTAGACCTATATGTTTGGTTATCTTGATTTTGGCCATTGTAACAATCGTAATAACNGCGNTTAGGGGCAGGCGCCANANTAAAGAGGGNTCAACAGTCAAAATTCAGGAGACCCAAAATGAAGANCAATTNGCGGGTTTTGTTTTTATTTTTTTGATGGTGTGNGTATTTTTTNNGGCNGGCTTACAATCATTGGGTTGGGACAGGGCNACAGGACAATTTCCNATTGTCGTGTGTGTGCCNGCTGTTGTCCTCGGCCTACTCGCATTATTTAGAGATGGTTTAGGNTTAAAAAATGTATTGNACACTTCNCAAAATGGCCTTCGGACATTGTTGTCTAATTCACTAGTCCTTAAAGAACTACCAAGTGCTAGTTTGCTATTAGTAAGTCTCGTTTGCATTGTAGGAGTAACGGTTCTATTTGGTCAGGCCATAGCAATTCCTCTTTTCATCCTTGGGTATCTAATAATTAGGGGAAAAACTACATGGCTTTTTGCTTTGTCTTATGCAGTGATTGCGGGTTTAATTCTATATTTTATGTTTGGTGAATTAATTGGTATCCTTTGGTATCCATCAATTTTTATTGAATATGGTTAATGTTGTTTAGGCCACTCTCATTGATTAAGTCGTTTCAAGCATATCGGTCAATCTTTTAGATGTATCTTTTGTAATGTCAAAACCTTATCAAGCTCCGGGCTACAGCAGTACCCAGACAATTTCAGTGCTTACTGGAGCAAGTGTAATGCTGACGATGAGTATGGGCATGCGTCAGAGCTTCGGCCTTTTCGTTGCACCGGTGACCCAAGATCTTGGAATTTCTGTCGCAGATTTTACTCTTGCAATTGCTATTCAAAATTTTACTTGGGGTCTTACTCAACCGCTGATTGGAGCCTTTGCAGATCGGTTTGGCTGCCGGGTGATGACTATAGGAGGCTCATTCCTCTATGCGGCTGGGCTTGGCGTGACCATGATTGCAGAAGGACCCATCGCCCTTTGGATTGGGCTTGGTTTCATGATCGGTTTGGCATTGGCATGCACCGGTCTTAGCCTTGCTCTGGCCGCGTCCGCACGAGCCGTGTCCGTTGTTAAACGCAGTGTCGCACTTGGAACAATATCGGCTGCAGGGTCTATTGGAACATTTATAGCGGCCCCGCTCGCGCAGGGACTTATAGATAGTAATAGCTGGGTAATTGCCATGGTAGGGTTTATCGCACTGTGTGCAGTAATGATACCCGCAGCTTTTTATACTGGTTGTGGGGACGATGTAAGTGTGGAGGTTAACTCTCCATCAACTAATGGTGGATCACAAATGTCTGTAAAGGAGGTATTGATTGAGGCGTGGGGACACAAGGGGTATGTGACAATGTCGATCGCGTACTTTGTCTGTGGTCTCCAACTAATATTTATAGCAGCCCATCTACCTGCTTATTTAGAAATTTGTGGCCAGTCTTCTACACTAGGAGCCCAAGCTTTGGCTGTTATCGGTGGGTTTAATGCGATTGGCTGTTATATCCTTGGTTGGTTAGGAGGTAAATATCCAAAGCATTACTTGCTAGGCGGTGTCTATATATTGCGTTCCGCGTTTATTGTTGTTTATTTTTTGTTACCGGCAACGCCGACGACTACTCTGGTTTTTGCAGCTGTGATGGGACTTTTATGGCTAGGGGTTGCACCTTTAGTAACGGGTTTGGTTGGACAAATTTTTGGGTTAAAAAATATGGCGACCCTGACTGGTATTGCCTTTTTTTGCCATCAAGCCGGATCCTTTATAGGGGCTTGGGGCGCAGGCCTTTTGTTTGATGCATTTGGAAACTATAACCTAGCTTGGCAAATTGGAGTTATCATTGGTGTTACTGCTGGAATGGCTCAGCTCTTTATGAATGACAAACCCACTGATCGAATGGCAGGAGCCATAACCGCATAACTGTAATTTTTCGGAAATAACAATTTGAGAGAAATTAAATATGATTAAAAAAATGATTGGCACATGGCGTTTGGTGGGTTTCCGTTTTATGGATTCCGATGGAAATCCTGGTCGAGAAGAAGACGCACCCACAGGAGGTCGCATGGAGTATACCTTGGATGGTCATATGGCGACGGCAACGCGTCAGGCAAATGGGGATTATTTTAGTTATTTTGGTGAATTTGAACTTAAGGGTACTCAGGTTTTTCATCATATTGAGCTCTCTGCTCATTCGAAATTGGAGGGAACAACCACAGTCCGTGATGTGTCTTTTGAGGGAGACAATTTAATCCTAACGGCTTCACCTCCAGTAATGGGAGGACCTGGCAGCAAGGCTTCTTTGATTTGGGAAAAAATTTAAACTTACACGCGCTTGACCTATATGTTTATACCTTAGGTTTCTGCTCAATTTAAGCTTTAATGAAAGGCTTAAAATTGTTCTCGCATACCAGCTAATTCATCCATGAGTGACTTATTGTTGTCACCGGTAAATCTTATACACAGGTGGCTTGCGCCTGCCTCAATAAATTCATTGAGCCATGCGGTTACCATAGCCTTATCTCCAGCAAAGCTATATTGTTCATTTCGAACCAGTTCGGCCGGACGGAGATAGTAGTTGGCTAGATACTCATCGAGTTCCTTTTCGGCATCGGGTACATTGTTATTGATTGCGACAGTAACGTATGCAGCTCCAATTATGTCCGACTTTTGCCGTCCTGCCTCCTTTGCATAGTCGTTGAGTTGTTGCCAACTTTTATGCCAATTCTCTCCATTGCCAGGGCCAGAAGGAAACCAACCGTCAAAATAACGAGCCGATCTCTTCAAAGCTGCAGGAACACCGCCACCTCCCCATATACGAGGCCCACCTTTTGAAAATGGTTTTGGCACGAGTTCGGCGTCTTTCACATTCCATCGACCATTCCAATTCACTTTTTCACCGCTCCAAAGTGCCCGGCAAAGTTTTACTTGTTCGAGCATAGTCCCTATTCGTTTTTCAAATGGTATACCGGCAGCTTCAAATTCATTTCTAATTGTCGGTACATCACGTGCTGTACCAATCCCAAGTATTATTCTTCCCTCGCTAATTTGATCGATGGTAGCCACTTGATGAGCGAGAACGACGGGGTTTCTTAACATGGGTAATAAAACGCCTGTACCCAATTCAATTTTTTTTGTTCGGCCAGCGATAGCGGCTATTAGAGACAGTGGCTCATGTCTAGGTTTTGCGAGCAAAGAGTCACCTATCCAAACGGAATCGAGGCCGATACTTTCTGCATAGTCGGCTAACTCAAGTATCTCTGTTGTCTCATGAGTTCCCACCATTATTCTTTCACGGGTGGGCAAAAGAAATCCTAGTTTTAAGTCCATTTCTATTTGTTTCCCATTACGTCAAGTATTTCATTATTTACGATGATTAAAATTGGCATTTGAAATTAATATATGTGCTGTAATATAAAATTCACTGTCGCTAATTGACAAAAACATTTCTATGGATGGATGTCTAATGCAATCTGATTATTGGCTCAATAAATTGCTTTTCGATTTGCAGGGTCCAGATGGCAAGAATTTGTGGTCTGAACATCGTGAGACGACTATTGATAAATACCCCGTTTCACATGAGATACGGCAAGCTCTTCTCAGCGATGACTATGAATACTTGTATCCCCGAACAAATCCTTATCTGATGAGGTTTTTTTTATTGATCTGCGGGTATGATGATCAAAAATCAATCGAGATTTTGTCCTCTATTGATACACGTAAGGAGGAGGTAAATGGCTAAGCTTGTTGGTAGTTTCGCAGCCGGTCATGCCCCTAATATTGCCCGTTCTTGGAATACGATGAAATCTGAAAGTAGGGATTGGCTGACTAAACATTATAAAGAATTAGGAGACCGGTTATCAGCGTTGCAGCCAGATGTTTTGGTAATTCATTCTACTGATCACTGGGTTAATTTTTTTCTTGATAATATCCCAGCTTTTTGTGTCGGTATTGGTGAAGAACATGAGGGACCTCCTGAACCCTTTATGAAACCAGTTTTTCCTCACAAGACGTTATCTGGTCATGTCGGGTTAGGAACGTATATCCTCGATTATGCGCTGAGTAACAACTTCGACCCGTCTTACTCACGAAGGTTGAAGCTCGACCATGGAATGTGTGTTCCGATTTGGTGTGCAGGGCTTGATCCTATACCACCCATCATACCGGTTTACCTGAATCTAGTTGAAAAACCATTTCCAACGCCACAACGTTGCTTGGCTTGGGGGCATATGCTGAGGTCAGCCATCGAGAAATATCCAGAAGATTTGCGTGTCGTCGTGATGGGTACAGGAGGTCTTAGTCATTCAATTGGTGAAACCACGATGGGCTGGGTCGATGAACCATTCGATAGGGCCTGCATAGAACTATTCAAATCGGCTTCAGACGATAAACTAGCAAAGGATTTGGAGATGATGCTGGATAAGACGGGTAATGGAGGAGCTGAATTACGAGCTTGGACAATCGCGCATGCAGCTGCTGGTAGTCAGGGCTTTGAATTAATAGGCTACGCGCCTATGCAAGATATGCTCATAGGGTGCGGAGTTGCCGAGTGGCATATGGCCGCATAAAATTTTGTATAGTGTTGATCAAACGCCAGTTTCTTTTTTTAAGTCTACATTATTTTTTTACGTATTATTAAATTTCAAAAACCTTTTTTAGTTCGTGATTTTCATTTCCAGAGTGTCAAAAATTTTGAAGGATAAAATTGATGTTAACTTTGTACCATGGAGATACGTCTACATGTTCGAAACGTGTCCGCATAACTTTAGCCGAAAAAGATGTCGAGTGGGAAAGTAAATATCTCGATTTAGCAAAAAGGGATAACCTTGACCCTGTGTATTTAGAAATTAACCCTAATGGTGTTGTTCCAACCATAGTTCATGATGGAAAGATCTTATATGAGTCAAATGTGATTATAGAATATCTTGATGAAATTTATCCTGAACCACCTTTGCGGCCCTCCAATCCTTATCTAAGAGCTCAAATGCATATTTGGATGGATAGAATAGAACATGTACTTCACCGAAATATTAATACTGTCTCTTGGATCAAGCAGGGTCGGTATAAACGTTTTGAGGGAATGGGTGATGAAGAACTGCAGGCGGTATTAGATAGTCAGGCGACAGAGGAAAAAAGGTTATTGCTCAAGAAACGTCTTGCTCAAGGTGTTTCCCAAGAAGAACTGGAATTTGCGGAGGCCAGAGTGGCAGAGGTGTTAGATAAGATGGAAGATACATTGCAGGAGAGTGATTGGCTTTGTGGTGCCAATTTCTCTCTTGCAGATATAAGTGTTGCTCCGTTTTTTGAAAGGTTTGAGTCTAATAAGATGCCAAGTCTTACTGATTGGGAAAAACGACCTAAATTGGGTGCCTGGTGGGTCCGTACAAAATCAAAGCCGTCATTTCAAAAGGCTTTTTCATTTAAGAGGCCCTAATAAATTCTAAATAATAATAGTTCGTGTATCTTTTAAAATTGCTTCGGCAAGGGATAAGGCAGTCGTGGCAGAGGTTTTAGGATTATCTGGGGCTGGCAATCCACGACATTCAACCTTTAGGGATCCAAAGGCCCCCTCAGCACTAATGGCCCCGACGTTATTTGGTGCAACTTCAGGGTCAGCCACTAGTTCAATCTGTGTTTTTTCCATTCCAAGGCCTGCCAATGCCACAGTGGCGGCAAGATTTGCATTTTTTGGAAAAATCTGAGCGGCTTCACGTGCCGGTCCAGTATATAAAATAGTTTTCTTGTTTATTTTAGTCAGGTCAAAATCGCTATCGGCTGGTGTACCCTTCCAGGCAAGAGGAGGCTTTGTAGAAGTATATCTAACAGAGGTTAAGCCGCCAATTCGTAGTGATTCCAGCCCATCCAGACCTGCAATTGCGCCTGATGGAATAAGCATGTGTGCACCGTTTTTTTTACAAATAGAACTCAATTCGTTTCTAAGTCTATTATCAGCTAATGCTCCGGTCGAAATAATTATAAAATTTATTCCTGATGCGAGTACTGCTGCTCCATATTCTGATACAGCGTCTTGACCGGCACACTCAGCGATTACATTTGGTGACAGCTTTATAAGCTCTTCAATTTTGGTAACAACAGGAATTGTTTGTTTAAGCGCTTTCTTTGATTCTTTGAGTCGATTTTTGCGGACAAGAACTCCGACAATTTTTATTTCATTCCTTTTGTCATGTTCATATATTTTTTGTATGGCAATTTTAGCAATTGCTCCATATCCGATTAGCGCGACTTTTTTCATATTTACCTTAAGTTATTTTAGTGTTTGAGTGGTATATGCGTTTAGGAAATTTTTAATAAAAGGGGTTATGTTTGCATTTAGAGTTTGTGATTAAAAACCGCTTCTTAGGGACCATAATTTATATTAAAAAATGTATGAGGTCTTTGAAAAAAATAAAATAGTATTTAAAAAATATTAAAAGTATTCTTTAATACAAAAACAATGGTTATTAAACTTTCTTAGAATTTTTTCTCCCTTTCAATGTAATCGCTATTATTGCTCCCATAGCAAAGCACGCGCTTCCAACTAAAAAAATCGGCACATAATTATCAGTATACTCAAATAAGGTAACGTAACCGTACGCTGCAACTGCTTGTATTATTGTAGAAATTAGTGATGACATTCGCCATACCGGGGCCATATTTTCTGGACCCATTAATTGATGAACTCTTCCGGACATGATTGCTGTTAGGCCGGGTTGGGTTCCAACAACCAAAGAAGATATAATTAAGGCCCAATTGGCGGAATTTATTACCGGAATAGCAACCCCAGATGAAATTATAATAAAGGTGATAACCAAACCACGATAAAATCCAATTTTATCGGCGAGACGACCCCAAAGGTAAGTTCCTCCTATGGCTCCTAGTCCAAAGAGACACCAGTGCAGACCTCCAAAATCGATTTCATTTCCAAGTCCTCTCACAATGTAATCTATCCAATAAATGGTGTGAGGTATTAGCCCGATTGAAAAAAGAACTCGCACGGCAATCAGCGCAACTACTGTATATTCCCAAATAATTTTTGGGTGTGGTTTTTCTTTATTTGAGCTCTCTTTGGGTGTTAGCCCTCGCCAGCCCCAGTCTGCAACTATACATGATGTTAATCCTATAACGCCAATTCCTAACCAAGTGATAGTCAGGCTATAGCTCAACAGCCAAGGAATTAAAGAACCTGATAATAAAATTCCAATTCCCACTCCAGTATAAACGATCCCGGTTGCAGCACCCAACCTGTCTGATGGTGCATGTCTTGTAGCAATGGACAGGCAGTAAATCATCATAACGCCCACGACGGCGCCCAGTAAGCCTCTCCATAAAAAAAGCCAATAGAAACCCCACGGTACCGCGCAAGCAAATAGTGCTACAAGACCAAGGATCAAACATGCGCGCATTGTCCTTGTTTCACCTGAATGTCTTCGCATAGTTGGGGCAACCAGAGCGCCAACTAGGTAACCTAAAAAATTAGAGGCTGCAATTACGCCGGCTTGCCATTCTGATAATTGACCAATTTCGATCAGTTGAGGTATCAGTGGTGAGTATGAAAATCGTCCTAAACCCATCCCAACGAGTAGCGTGGCTCCTCCGGCTATTGAAAGTCGAAGCCACAGAAAATCGGGGGAAGCAGTTTTAAAAATAAAAGGCACTTTTGAACCTTGGACCGCGATGGTCTTTTCGTCTAGTGTCAATTAAAAATCATTTAAATTTAAAATTGTTATTAGGCTTCTCAAATAAATCAATATGAACGAAAAGTTTGAAAAATCATTGCCCATTAAGGTTCAGATGCCCGTTTATGGGGTGGCATTGTTCAGCAACAGTATACCAGACTTAGTACTAGTTGTTATGCAATTATGGCTTGTTGAGCTGGGAGCCCCTTTATTTATCATTGGGCTTGTTTTTGGTGTACGTTATGTCGGCCCATTGTTATTTGCAATCCACGGTGGAGCAATGATGGACCGGGTGGGAACACGCCGAGTCTTAATATTTTTCGCACTTTTAATGCTCATCTTACCGTTTGTTTATCCTGTTGCACCCTGGATGCCCGTGATTATCCTTCTGCAACTTGTAAGTGGCATTGCAGACTCTATGAGTTGGGTAGGGGCTCAGACGCTTACCGGGCAGGTTTTGCGTGGCAATCCCACTTATACTGGAAGACTTGTTTTTGCGACCCGTCTCGGAACATTCTGCGGTCCGCCTATCGCAGGTGCGTCTTGGGATATTCTTGGACCTTGGGGCGGGTTTTGTGCTTTGAGCCTATGGGGCGCAGGTTTGTTATATAGCGTACTAGGTTTGCCAATAGACGCTGTTTCCAAGCGCTCTGAATATAAGGTTTCAGCGCTAAAAGTCGCCGTACCACGCTTAGTTGATTATGTTGAAGCTTTTAAACTTTTCTCCATCCCGCTGATCGCGGTTGTTTTAGCAATGACAATTATCAGACAGTTTGGTAGTGGCATGCAGAATGCGTTTTACGCTGTGTATTTAGAAGGAATCGGGATGTCTGGAACCCTGATTGGATTGCTTGTTTCTGCTACAGGTTTAATGGGAATAGCCGCCTTAGGCAGTGGACCACTTGTTAGGCGTTTTAATGAATTTCGATTGTTAATTTGGTGCATAGTGATTTCGATCATTACAATAGCGGTGGTTCCTTTATTCACTCAATTTTTTCCCCTATTTATTGCTTCTAGTTTGCGCGGGGCGGTTATGGCCATAAGTGTAGTGATCATTGTGTCATTGATTGCAAGAACCGTCGGGCCAACTGTTCAGGGCAGAGCAATGGGCCTTAGAACTACATGTAACCAAGCATCAAATGTCATCATTCCCATTGTGATGGGGTCCGCTGCACACATTTGGGGATTGGAAGCGGCCTTTTTCCTCGTAGGGGCTGCAGGAATCATAATGACTATTATTACGGCAGTCTTGTCTAGAAAAACAACATTACCTCCTTTATGAGGAAATTTTATTCTTCTGCAACAACGCGTCCTAGGTGGGTAAGTTTACAAACTGTCCAATTCTTTTTTAGAGGACTTTCAAACCATGGCTCTGCCCAGCCTAGTCCTACGCAGCTGTCCACTGTACGATTTGAAACTCGTTGTCCATTGTCATCAAAAAGTGGAAGCCTACCGTCAGGTTGGGCTAAGCCACGCTTGAGCCAACGACTTTGCACGTCGGACGGCTTCGCAAACACTCCCGGTCTGAACCCGGGGCGCCTAAACGCTGATTCAGTCATGATCTTCCCCTGATAGAAATAGGTCAGTCCCCCCGGATCGCCTAACTACCTTTTTCAGAACAAAGGTAAGTGTTAAACTATTATGGCGTCTAAATCAATTCCAGTTATTAGACCCTGTTTTTAGTTTGGAAAAACATAATGACGGAAGATAGTCTTTGTTTTGTTTACATAACAGCATCCTCAAAAGGAGAAGCTAATTCGATTGGAGAGCTCTTGGTTCAGCAGAAGTTGGCTGCTTGTGTAAACATTTTTGATGAAATGACTTCAATATATCGATGGCAAGGGAAAATCGAGAAAAGTTCGGAGTTTGTCATTATTGCGAAAACTCACCAATTATTAGTAGACGACCTTTGTGAAAAAGTGAAACAAATTCATTCTTATGAATGTCCGTGTATTGTCTCCATACCAGTTGAAGGTGGAAATCATGAATTTCTTGATTGGATAGGCCAGCAAGTTATCGAAAGAAAATAATAAGTTGGACTGTATTTTATGAAATTTTTAAAAATCAGAATCCATCATGAATTTACAACTTCGGATGAGGGTCGTATAACGTTTTTGTATACTCATGCCCGTTAAAACAAAACAACAGCCAAATCGCGCTCTTTTGTTTGTGAATATTAGTCACTTTCTTAATCATGTTATAATGCTTATTTACCCTACTGTTGCCTTGACGCTCGTAGACGTGTGGGGAGTGTCATACGGAGAATTGTTTAAGTTGTTTTTTATGGCGTCGTTGCTGTATGGGCTTGCAGCCTTGCCAGCCGGTTGGCTAGGTGACTGTTGGAGCAGTAGGGGTATGTTGGCTGTTTATCTGTTTGGCACTGGAGCTGCGACATTCTTGACTGGGTTTGCTGACAATCCAATGCAAATTTCAGTCGGGTTGGCTATTACAGGAATATTTGCCGCAATCTATCACCCCGTTGGAACCACTTTTGTAGTCCAGAACGCCGTCGATAGAGCAAAGGACCTCGGTTTTAATGGGGCGTTTGGAACAGTAGGCCTCGCTGCTGCTGCTTTTATTGCTGCGGGTTTAACACAGTTGTTTGGTTGGCGATTTGCCTTTTTCATACCTGGGGCGGCATGTTTTCTCTTAGGGATATTTTTTGTCTTACAAACTCACGAACCTGCTAGAGAAATCGCTAATGAGATTATAGGTGAGTCAGAAAAAAATATTAAAAGTTGGACCATTTTCTTTGCCTTAGGTTTGATGGCAATCACTGCACTATCAGTTGGTTTAATAACGCAAGCTTACACGTCCGGGTTGCCAAAGATTTTTAACGATACCATGAAAGGAGTAGTAGAAATTTTTACCCTGGATAGTAAGGGCGGACTAACACTTAGCTCCGCCCTAGTCACGCTCGTTATTCTTTTTGGAGCTTTGGGGCAAATTCTTGGAGGTAGTCTTGCTTCAAAATATTCACCAAAAGCCGTCTATATTGGTATGTTTATTTTAATGGTTCCACTCGCAACAGTGGCCTCTCAACTAGATGGTTTGAGTTTGGTAATTGTGGCAGCGGTCATGATGATCGTGATTACTGGTTGTTTGCCAGCAGAAAACTGTATAATAGTCCGGTTTTGTCCGGAAAATTTTCGGGCTAGGGTATTTAGTGCAAAATTTGTTATGGCACTTGGCGGCGGTTCATTTGCAGTATTAGCGGTGGGCGAAATTTTTGAACGGGCATCAGGGTTTTTGTTCTTTTACGGGTTTTTAATAGCCCTGGCATTTATTGTAATAATTTTTGCACTTTTTTTACCATCCATGGCTAACTCCATAGAGAATTCGAAAACTATCTCATAAAATTCTAAACAATCCTCCTGAAATTTTTCAGAATATTTTGGGTATCTTCCTTAAACCCAACCAGAATATTTTTTTCAAATATAAAAACCGGTCTTTTTATCAGTGAGGGGTATTTGATTAGTAAATCAACTATTCTATCCGAAACTACCAAACCTTTTTCATTTTCTGAAAGATTTCTCCAGGTAGTACCTCTTCTATTGAGTAGCTGTTCACTGCTAACTTTTTCAATCCAATTAATTATAGTATCACCGCTAAGCTCGTTCTTGCGAAAGTCGTGGAATAGGTAATCAATTTTTTCATTTTCCAGCCACTTCATGGCTTTCCTGCAAGTGTCGCAATTTTTTAGACCATAAATTTTTATCACTATATGCTCCTTAAATATTGAGCTGTAAAATTTTAGAATTTTTTTTCAGTTGAATTCTAT
>PBWY01000007.1 GCA_002727395.1 Rhodospirillales bacterium
GTAGTCACGTGCATTACCACGAATATAAACCATACCATTGATTGAAGATGATCCCCCTAGAGTTTTTCCTCTAGGCCAAGGTATTTGGCGTCCCTTTAAATTAGGCTGTGGTTCGGTTTCATAGCACCAATCGTATTTAGGATTGTTAATAATTCGCGCGGGTCCTATCGGGAGATGTATCAGCGGGTTGCGATCTATTGGCCCAGCTTCAAGTAGTAAGACTTGGTTCTTCATATTGGCAGTTAAGCGATTTGCGAGCACACATCCCGCCGATCCGGCGCCAACAATTATATAGTCGTAATTGTTATTATTATTAGTCATAGGTCTTCCCTGTTATATACTTCTCATACTATTACGTGTTTGGCTTTAATAGTCACCTTCTTGACGTTTCAGCTTTCAACCGGCGTAGGTAGTAAGACTCGAAGGAGAAAATCGTCTTGAGTACAAAACTGTGGGAACCCGATCCTGTAAGGGTATTATCAAGCAATTTAACTGTCTTCATGAAGTTTGTGGAAGAGCACTGGGACATCTCGTGTCCGTCCTATGCTGCCTTGCACCAATGGTCTGTTAAGGAACAAGAAAAATTTTGGTTAGCAGTTTGGGATTTTGCGGAGATTATTGGAGATGGGCCCGGTGATACAATAATAGAAAATGAAGGGAAAATGCTCGGTGCGAGCTATTTTCCTGAGGCGCAGTTGAATTTTTCTGAAAATCTTCTTCGAAATAGGGATAACACATCAGCCTTGATTTTTCGTGGTGAAACTGGTGTTGAGCGTACCTTAAACAGAAGTCAATTGTATGATCTCGTCTCACGAATAATTCAAGCTATGAAAAATGCGGGGGTTAATCCCGGTGATCGTATAGCTGGTTACTTACCTAATTTACCTGAATCCATAGCGGTGATGTTGGCCGCTGCAAGCTTGGGTGCGATTTGGTCATCTTGTTCTCCGGATTTTGGTACGCGCGGCGTCCTTGATAGATTTGGTCAAATAGAACCAAAAATATTGTTTGTTGCAGATCGTTATTTTTATGGAGGGAAAATCATCCATTATAATGAAAGGATTAGAGAGGTAAGGGCAGAGTTAAACTCTATTCAGGAGGTGGTAGTTCTTCCTTATGATTCCTCTAACCCGTTAATAAAACTTGAAAAGGGTTTTAAGTCACTTGCTGAATTCATAGGTTCTTATGCTCCAGAGGACATTAAATTTGAAAGATTTGATTTTAATCACCCTCTTTATATATTGTTCTCATCGGGTACTACCGGCGTTCCAAAATGTATTGTACATGGGGCTGGGGGAACTTTAGTCCAACATCTCAAGGATCACATTTTACAAACTGACGTAAAATCAGGAGATCGGATTTTTTATTTTACGACACTTGGTTGGATGATGTGGAACTGGTTGGTTTCTGCTCTTGCGGTGCGGGCTACAATCTTACTCTATGATGGTTCCCCATTTTATCCAGACGCTAATAGNCTNTTTGATTTTGCACAAAGTGCTAGAATGACNCACTTTGGAACTTCAGCAAAATATATNGATGCTTTAAAAAANGAAANATTGNGTCCNAAAAACACTCATGANCTTTCAGATNTGCGGACCGTGNTGTCAACCGGNTCACCTCTNATGCCGGAGAGTTTTGATTTNATATANAAAAATATTAAAAAAGATGTCTGCGTTTCATCAATTTCGGGAGGTACGGATATTGTAGGTTGTTTTGTCGGNGGCAATCCCAATGGCCCAGTAAGGCGTGGAGAAATTCAGGCTGNCTGTCTAGGTATGGATGTTTCCGTTTTTAATGAAGCAGGTGAATCGGTTATTGANGATTTTGGAGAATTGGTTTGTTGNAGTCCTTTCCCATCAATGCCAATTAAATTCTGGAATGATAATAATGATTTGCGNTACAAAGCNGCNTACTTTGAGAGGTTTCCCGATGTTTGGTGTCANGGTGATTGGGTNTNAATGACTGAAATGGGNGGTATTCTTATTCAGGGNCGCTCTGACGCAACGCTNAATCCCGGGGGCGTAAGGATTGGTACCGCAGAGATTTATGGTGAAGTNGANCAGGTTGATGGNGTAGAGGAAGCANTNGCTGTTGGTCAAGATTGGGANGGGGNTACGCGAATNATNCTCTTTGTTCGGATGGAAGACCNCCGCGTATTAAACTCTGATTTAGTAAAAAAAATTAAGNCACGTTTGCGTAAGAACNTGTCGCCTAGACACGTTCCTGCAAAAGTTCTGCCGGTTCAGGATATACCAAGAACTAAATCAGGTAAAATTACAGAATTAGCAGTGCGGGATGTTATTCATGGTAGAATTCTAAAAAATACAGAAGCACTGGCAAATCCTGAAGCACTTGATTATTTCCGGGCACGGGTCGAGCTTGAATAAGTTTTTTTAAAAACCTAAGAAAAATTCTCATGATAACCAATTGTACAGATATCAAACTTGGAGATTGAAAATGACGGATAATAATTGGCGTCTCTCTGAGTTCCGTCGTCTTATAGAAAATAGTAAACGGGCTGTTATATTTACAGGAGCAGGTATAAGTACCGAATCGGGCATCCCCGATTTTCGAAGCCCTGGTGGAGTTTGGACCAAGTATACGCCCATTCAATATGATGACTATATTTCTTCTGAAGAAGCCCGTCGCGAGTCTTGGCAACGGAAATTTGATGATTCTTATGGTTTTGGGGGAGCAGAACCAAATAGGGGTCACCGGGCTATAGAGAAGCTAGTAAGCGATGAGAAAGTATCAGCGGTAATTACACAAAATACAGATGGACTACATATGAAGTCGGGTGTCCCTGAAGAAAATATTATAGAACTCCATGGTAATAGTACTTATGCATCGTGCCTTGCGTGTGGGTTGCGTCACGAACTGGAGCCAATCAAAGAAGCCTTTCTTGCTGATGGTACAATAATGGATTGTGAAGCTTGCGGAGGTTTGCTGAAGGCGGCAACAATATCATTTGGGCAACCGATGCCCGAGGCACCTATGCGGCGTGCACAGGAGGAGACGCTGGCTTGCGATCTGTTTTTAGCAATTGGTTCATCTCTTCAAGTCTATCCAGCGGCCGGATTTCCACAAAATGCGGCAAAAAATGGTGCTGCCCTTGTAATTTTAAATCGGGAACCCACGAAGCTTGATAGCTTTGCTGACCTAGTTCTCAACATGGAAATAGGTCAAACTCTGGGAGATACTGTGGGGGTAAACTGATTTTGGTGATGCAAGGATTAGTCACGGGCTTCTAACAAGCTGAAGAAGTATTTAAGGTCAACCTAATGTTTAAAAGTATGACTACTTGATAAAACAGAATTTACAAAGAGAGGTCTAATCCCAATGCGAGGCTATTTTGGTATTGGTATAGAGAAAGTTTCCAAACCGATGAATGCCGGTAATTTATTCAGAACGGCCCACGGATTCGGAGCCAGGTTCATATTTACCATTGATGCACGGTGCGACCTTGACTTCATAAAATCTGATACATCCTCGGTTGGTAGCGAGGTGCCATACTATCACTATGATGATGTAGCGTCCTTCACTTTGCCAGATCGTTGCGAACTGGTTGGTATCGAATTAACAAAAGAAGCGGTTGAGTTACCAAGTTTTAGACATCCCCGAGCTGCCGCCTATGTCTTAGGCATGGAACGTGGCAGTTTGTCTCCTAAGTTGATTGAATGTTGCGATTATATTGTCAAAATACCGACACAATTTTCACTGAATGTCGCCACGGCGGGTGCTATCGTGATGTATGATCGGTTGAATACCTTTGGACGGTTTGGTGGCCGTCCTGTCACTCCGGGAGGTCCAATAGAACCAATACCCGAACATGAATTTGGGGGGCCTGTGTGGAACAAAAAGAAAATTAAGAATACAAAATAACAATGGGTCTACTGAATTCGAATAAATTCTTGGAAGAAAGCTAAATTATACAATGAATCAATCTGATAAAATAATATTTAATTTTTTATATTTAATTTTAGTATTCGGGGTCTGTGTGTTGGCCCTAGGCTGGTCCTCGAATCTGGTCCTAGCGAGCGGTATCAAGGCTGAAAAAATTATTGGTGGCTGGTCAGTTCACGTTATGGGAAAGAAAAAGCAAAAAATCTGTTACATTCATGGTAAGCCGAAAAAATCTAGCGGAAATTATACGATCCGTGGAGATAGTTATCTGCAAGTTGTACACCGCATTAAAAATAAAGTACGTAACGAAGTTTCCATCACAGCAGGGTATACTTTTAAAAAAGGGACAGAGGTTACAGTTAAAATTAGTGGTCAGACATTTAAGCTATTTACCGATGGTGAAACCGCCTGGTCTAAAACCGCTAGCGATGATGCTTCGCTTGTCGCGGCTATGCGGGCAGGCACCAAGATGATTGTTACGGGCAGGTCTTCAAGAGGAACCCTAACAAAAGATCATTATTCACTGGCCGGTTTTACCGCTGCAAGTCGATCGATCGATAAGTCTTGTGGTTATAAAAATTAACATATGGGTTAGCGCTGTTTGTTGTGTTGGTATATGCATGGCATGAATGACGCAAAAGAAATCTTCTTTATAGTAATTTATTGGAGCCCAAATGGGGAATAAAACAGAAAGTCCCGGCTCGGGAAAACCCGGTATGAAAAAGAACGTGGCGCTTTTGGCGTTGTGCCAAGCTTTGTTCAATAGTTCTACGGGAGTGGTCCTTTCTGTTTCCGCATTAGTGGGTTTGGCATTGGCATCTAATAAGTCATTAGCAACGTTACCTCAGGCCCTACAGTGGGAAGCTACGGCAGCTTTTTCTATCCCGTTGGCTTTGATGATGCGTCGTTTTGGTCGCCGGACTGGTTTTGTTTTTGGCGCCATGATGGGCTCAATCGGGGCGATTGTGGCCGCAATTGCAATCTTCCAGGGATCCTTTGAACTTTATCTTATAGCAATCATATTTTTTGGTGCATTTACTATATCAGGCCAGACATATCGGTTTGCTGCGGTTGATGTTGCTGATGAGAAATGGCATAGCGTGGCAATTTCTTTAGTGGTCGGTGGCGGCGTGTTAGCTGCATTTGTTGGTCCAGAGATTTCTAAATGGACACATGACGTTGCAGGGCTATGGCTGAGTAACGAGACTTTTGCAAAGGCCGTAGAGTTTATTTGTGGTTCAGGGTTTGTAGCAAATGTAACGTTGGAGGCAGGAAAAAGCCCACCTTATCAGTTCGCAAGTACATTTATTATTCTCGCCTTTATACCGATATTTTTGATTTTCTTAGTTTGTCAGGTTGGGTTTCCTCCAGTCCAAGAACAAAAATTTGATAATACGGGAAGGCCCTGGGCTTTAGTTATTCGCCAGCCCGGGTATATTACTGCTGTTTTATGCGCGGTAATAGGGTGGGGAGTAATGGTGCTGATGATGGCAGCAACACCTCTCGCAATGGTTGGGGAGTTCGGACATACGTTCGAAGATTCGGCCTTTATAGCGCAGTGGCACATGTTTGGTATGTTTGCTCCGTCATTCTTTACTGGCTCATTGATTAAAAAATGTGGGTTGTTGAATGTTTTGCTAGCGGGCTTGGTGTTATCTAGTACAGCCGCACTAATCGGCATGTCCGGTGGTACCATGCAACATTTCTGGTTTGCTAATGTTTGTGTGGGTTGTGGATGGAATTTCCTATTCGTTGGTTCAACACATTTACTGACCAAAATGTATCGTCCTGAAGAGAAAGCTAAGGCTCAGGGAATCAATGATTTTTTGGTATTTCAGTCAGTAGCGGTATTTTCGCTTTCTGCAGGCCTTTTGCATAATAATGTTGGGTGGGTAAACATTTGTGCTCTTCTATTGCCTTGCGTTGCGATTGTTTTTATAGCGGTACTATACTTAAAATTTAAGCCGGGTGCCGCGCCGCCAGGAGTGGGAGGACGGGAACTTTTAAAAGGTGCTAAAACGGGAAAAGTCGGTTAGAGCCTTTCAACCTTTTGATAAGTAACCTCAAAAATACGTGTGATGAAAATTTTGAATTTAGCTATTGATAACCGAAGTGTCCAATACTGCAGAAAAAATTAATATTGTTGGTCTCAGCCGCGACGAACTGGAAAAATTAGCGGAGGGTTTTGGTTTGTCAAAATTCAGGGGAAAACAAATCTGGCACTGGGTTTATCATCGCGGTGCTAAGACATTTGATGAAATGACCACCTTAGCTAAATCCATAAGGAGTGACCTCGCGGACACTTTTAATATTGGTCGTCCTAAAATTACTAAAAGGCAGACGTCTGTCGATAAAACTCGGAAGTGGCTTCTAAGCGCCAATGATGGTGGGGACGTAGAGACAGTTTATATTCCCGAAGTAGACCGGGGTGCTCTCTGCATTTCTTCACAGGTTGGCTGTGCGCTTTCATGTAAATTTTGTCATACGGGGACGCAGCCCCTAGTACGTAATTTGGGGGCTGATGATATTGTTGGACAGGTTCTTGTCGCAAGAGATGAATATGGAGAATGGCCTAGTCCAATTGGTAGTCGGCTTATTTCTAATATTGTGATGATGGGAATGGGAGAGCCTTTGCTTAACTATCAAAATGTCGCAAAGGCCATCAAAATTATAATGGATGCAGAGGGTATTTCTATATCTAAGCGCCGCATTACTCTGTCGACGGCTGGTTATGTGCCAAATATTCGGCGCTGCGGAGATGAGTTGGGCGTGAATCTTGCAATCTCGCTTCACGCGGTTCGTGATGATTTGCGTGATGAAATTGTACCCATAAATAAAAAATTTCCTATTCGGGAGTTACTGACAGCATGTCGTGAGTACCCTTCTGCTAATAATGCTCGGCGCATTACCTTTGAATATGTGATGCTAAAAGGCGTCAACGATACGGAGACTGATGCGAAGGAGTTAGTAAAGTTAATTAATGGTATTCCCGCAAAGGTTAATCTAATACCATTTAACCCTTGGCCAGGTGCTCCTTTCAAGTGCTCAGATAACTCGACGATTGAGAGGTTTGCCCAGATCGTTAACGATGCAGGTTATTCTTCTCCGGTGCGTACGCCGCGTGGTAGAGACATACTGGCGGCATGCGGACAGCTAAAATCGGCAAGTGAGAGGGATAGAAGAGAAAGTATAAATTACGCCGAATAGGTTCTGGTGTTTTTTTATGTTTTTACGGTAAAAACTCTTTATTCTTAGTAGACAGCGTCAAGATGAATTAAAAAAGAAATGATTAAAATATGGATTATAAAATCCCATTTTTCATTGTGGTCTTTTATCTAATTCTTATACTGCGCGCTCTTTTAAGGTGAAGTTTGATTAAAGGGCCAAGTGATGCCAATAAATAAAAATAAAGATGTTAAAAAAGTTGTTCTCGCATACTCGGGAGGATTAGACACATCTGTAATTCTGCGCTGGCTGCAAGAAGAATATAATTGTGAGGTTGTCACTTTTACCGCTGATCTCGGACAAGGTGAGGAAGTTGAACCAGCGAGGGAAAAAGCAAAGGCCGCAGGTGTAAAAGAAATTTACATAGAGGATTTGCGAGAAGAGTTTGTGCGTGATTTTGTATTTCCCATGTTTAGGGCAAATGCCCTTTACGAGGGGGTTTATTTGCTCGGAACTTCTATTGCTCGTCCCTTGATAGCAAAAAGACAAATACAAATTGCGCAGGAGACCGGAGCTGATGCTGTTAGCCATGGTGCTACGGGCAAAGGTAATGACCAGGTGAGATTTGAGCTCGGTTATCATGCACTCGACCCAGAAATACGGGTTATCGCGCCTTGGCGGGAATGGGATCTCGATGGTAGGCAGAAATTACTGGAATATGCTCGAATGCATCAAATCGATATCCCTCGAGATAAAGAAGATGAACCTCCCTACTCGACAGATGCAAACTTACTACACATTTCCTACGAGGGACGAGCCTTGGAGGATCCGTGGATTGAGCCTGAGGAAAAAATGTTCACCCGAAGTGTCTCGCCGGAGGTGGCTCCTGATAAGCCAACTTATATCGAGATAGAATTTGAATGTGGTGATCCGATAGCGCTAAACGGTGAAAGCCTCTCGCCAGCAGCGTTGCTTGGTAAGCTGAATGAGTTGGGTGGTGCAAATGGTATTGGACGTCTCGATCTTGTTGAAAATCGATATGTCGGTATGAAGTCTCGGGGTGTTTATGAAACACCTGGAGGAACGATCTTACTGATTGCGCATCGAGGCATTGAAAGTATTACTCTTGATAGAGGGGCGGCTCATCTGAAAGATGAGTTGATGCCTAAATATGCCGAACTTATTTACAATGGGTTTTGGTTTTCCCCAGAACGAGAAATGATTCAGCGAGCGGTGGACGAGAGTCAACGAGACGTATCAGGTGTGGTTCGGCTAAAACTTTATAAAGGCTCGGTTACAGTGGTAGGAAGGCAATCGAAAAAAAGCCTGTATTCAGAAGCACATGTCACGTTTGAAGCTGATATGGTCTATGATCAAAGGGATGCGCAGGGTTTTATCAATCTAAATGCTTTACGTTTAAAACTTTTGCAGGCGGCACAAAAGCGGTTCGTTGGTTAACTAATTTATACCTATGCCTGTTGAATTTAATTAAAAAAAGGCAAAATCTGATTATGATTGGATATGAGCAGGATGGAAACGTGGGGAGGTTGTATTTACAACGGAGCCCTCATGCCAATGCATTTACATCTGAGATGCTTGAACGCATTGCTGATGTTATGGAGTCAGCTAAGAGTGAAGCCGATATAATTGCGATACATGCTGTTGGCGAAGATTTTTCTGTGGGCCGAGATCGTAGAGAACCAAAAAATGCTGGTGGACCATATAATGCCTTTAGAGAAATTAGTCGGGTAAATGCAGCTTTTTCAGACTTCCCTGGAATTATTGTGTCTGCGGTCAAAGGGCGTATTTTTGGATTTGGCTTAGGCATCGCAATGCGATCTGATATTGCGATTGCGGCTGACAGTTCCAGATTTAAACTAGATGAGGTCAGCCTCGGATTTCCACCAATGTTTCTAATGGAAGTAATTCTCGATCATTTGCCTCCTAAACGTGCACTCGATTTAATTATTTCAAGCCGAGAATTTGGTGCTGCTGAAGCACTCGAAATGGGTCTTATATCTCGAATAGCTAAAACACCGGTACTGGAAAATGAAGTTGATAACTTTGTTAAACTACTAGCCAGCCGTAATTCCGATGTTTTAAAGCGTTGTAAGGCTTATCTAAAAACCATCAAAGAAATACCAACTTCTGCACGGCCAAATTATGCATTGGTTGAGCAAGTACAATTTGCGTTCGAAGACCATTGATGGAAAAATCTAAACATACTTGGCCAGAGGGTAATGATAGGGTGCCGTATTGGATTTATACGGATCAGGCTAACTACGAGCGTGAGCTGGAGAAAATCTTTTATGGTCCATTCTGGAACTATGTTGGGCTGGAGTGTGAAGTGCCAAGGGCCGGCGATTTCAAGGGCACGCAGATTGGTGATCAGTCTATAATTGTTGTTCGTGATCAAAATGATGAAGTTAATGTACTTGTTAATCGTTGTGCCCACCGGGGAGTAAAAATTTGTGAGCAGGATAAGGGATCTTTTAAGGAAATCATATGTCCTTACCACCAGTGGACCTATGACTTGGATGGAAGATTACTAGGTGTTCCTTTTCATAGAGGTGTCAAGGGCAAGGGCGGTATGCCGGACAATTTTTCTTTCGAAGCAAATGGATTGGATAAGCTAAGGGTTCACATTCGAAACGGTGGAATTTTTGCCACCATGTCTGATGCTACACCCTCTTTCGAAGATTACATGGGACCACGTATTTTAGGCTATTACGATAGGCAACTTGATGGTCGTGTTCTTAAATTACTTGGTCATTCGCGCCAAAGAATTGGCGCTAACTGGAAGCTGATGCTCGAAAATATCAAGGATACACATCATGCTAGTCTTTTGCATGTATTCTTTGTAACTTTCGGCTTATTTCGTGTTGATAACGAATCGCGCGTAGAAATGGATAAAACCGGTTTGCACACAGCACTCAGCTCCATACGTGGAGAACAAGAATTAAATGATGGCACTGCTCAAATGAGGTCCTTCAGTTCGGAACTTACTTTAAATGATCCAAATTTGCTCGATTTTTTGCCTGAATTTTCCGGTGATCAAACCGTCGTAATGCAAACCTTGTGGCCTAATGTTATTTTACAACAACAGTCCAATACTCTTGCCACACGGCAAATAGTGCCGCAGGGACCTAATGCCTTTGAACTCCATTGGACTTTTTTTGGATACGAAACAGACGATGAAGAAATGACTACACGGCGATTACGCCAAGCAAATTTAATGGGTCCTGCAGGATTTGTATCTATTGATGACGGTCAAATTCTTGAACGCACCCAAGAGGGAATACTAGCTCATCCGCAAAAGCAAGGTGTAGTAGAGCTGGGTGGTTGCGAGACAGAAGATACAGATCATATGGTCACAGAGGTTGCTTTGCGGGCATTTTATAAGGGCTATCGCAAAGTGATGGGACTATGACAATAGATCCCATAACCTATCGTGAAATTGAGACATTGATGAACGAGTATGCTCTAACAATTGATGATGGGGAATTGGAAAAATGGCCCAGTTTTTTTGTATCAGATTGTTTGTATAAAATAATTTCAAAAGAAAATTTTGATTCGGGACTGCCATTATCAATATTGCTTTGTGACTCACAGGGGATGTTAAAGGATAGAGCTAAAGCATTTTCTGAGTTAAATGTATTTGCGCCCCGCACCTGGCGTCATATGCTTGGGGCTGTTCATGCTTCAGGGTCTGGGCACAAATATTTAGCGCGCACTAGTTTCGTTATTTTTGAAACCCTGGACGGAAAAGATACCCACATCCAGTGTGCTGGTGAATACCGGGATGTTATAATTCGTAAAGAAAAAGGTTTACGGTTTAAGGAGCGTTTATGCGTTTATGATACAACAATGATACCTAACTCAATTGTATGTCCAATCTAGGTGGTAAATGTTTAAAATAAAGGTGTCTCATTTTTGGATATGTAATTTTATTTCTTCGGGAATAGAGTTTTAAATTTTTAATTTGTTATTTGGCAGTAACTAAATGTCGTGAGGAAAGTTTTGGAGAAATATTTTAGTTTGAAGGATCGCGTCGCTATTATTACTGGCCCGGCAAAGGGTATGGGTGAGGCGGCTACTTTAACAATGGCTGATGCCGGGGCTGACCTTGTTCTTGTGGGGCGTGACCTCGCTCCAATTGAGGGTGTTGCTAAAAAAGTGCATAAGCTTGGTCGCAGAGCAGAAATAATTCAGTGTGATGTTACTAAACATGATCAGGTAGTGAAAGTCTGTGAGGACACGCTGAAGAACTTCGGTCAAATAGACATATTGGTAAATATTGCGGGTGGAACCGGTCCACTCGGTAAACTCTCTTGGGAGACTACGCCTGAAGAGTTTGATCAAATAATTAATCTTAATATGAAGGGTTGTTTTTTAACTATGAAAGCGGCTCTTCCGAGTATGATTAAAAGGCGTTATGGTAAGATTGTAAATGTTGGTGGCACTTTTGGGTTGAGAGGGCGCGCACTGCGGATGGCTTATAGTGCTTCAAAGTGGGGATTACGGGGTATAACAAAGAGTACTGCTTTGGAAGTGGGTCGTCACAATATTAATGTTAATTGTTTGTGTCCGGGAATGGTGGATGGCCCTCGATTTAAGAAAGTTTGTGCAGAACGAGCTAAAAGTCGTGGTATAAGTAAAGAGGAAGCACGGGCAGAGCATGAAGATGAGTATGCCTTGCGGAGGATCTCAACAGCGCAGGATGTCGCAAATGCCATCCTATTTTTTTCTAGTGATGCGTCGCAAAATATTACTGGCCAAGATCTTGCTATTGATGGTGGTTGGGTAATTTGATCTGAGGAGTACGCGTTTTGAGTAACAAAAATATTAATTTGATAATTCGTGGTGGAAAGGTGGTTTCGCCATCTTCTACGATTGAAGCCGATGTTGCCATATCTGATGAAAAGATTGTTGCGGTCGTTTCTCCGGGGGTTTTGCCAAAAGCTGAAAGAGAAATTGATGCCGCGGGGCATTATGTCCTTCCTGGAGCTATTGATAGCCATGTACATTTTCGCGAGCCAGGCTATGCGTATAAAGAAGATTGGGGAACGGGTACTGCGGCCGCGGCCTGTGGTGGAACAACTAGTGTTTTTGAAATGCCCAATACCAACCCTCCCACTGGAACTTTAGAGGCTCTTAAATTAAAGCAGGGCTGCGCGGAAGCGCAGGCTTATGTCGATTATGGAATTTATGGTCTTCTTGACGAGGATAATATTGAAGTCCTCGAAGATTTGATCGGCGCTGGTGTGAGTGGATTTAAATGTTTTATGGGGAATACCTTTGGTGATTTGCCTGCGCCATCGGATGGTGCAATTCTTGAAGGTTTTGAAATTTTGGCTCGCCATGGCTATCGGTGCACCGTTCATGCGGAAAACCCCTCGATTATGGCAAGGAGGCAGGAACGTATGGTTCAGGCAGGCCGAACCGATCCTTTGGCACATCTGGCAGCCCGCCCAGAAGTTTGCGCTGTAGAGGCCGTTGGTCGCGCTGTTGCTTTTGCGGAGTGGACTGGTGCTAGGCTTCATATTGCACACAAAAGTTCTAAGGATGCACTCTATATTTTAAAAGATGCAAAAGCTCGAGGCGTTGATGTGACTGTCGAAACATGTCCTCACTATTTGTTGATGAGCACCGATGATATGACAACACTTGGCGGGGCACTCAGGGTCAATCCACCGGTCCGAGAACCGGGCCATGCCGAAGGCTTATGGGAAGCGCTGCATGAAGGGACAATTGACATGATTGCCACCGATCATGCCCCTCATCAGCCGGATGAAAAAAGTTCTAAAAATATTTGGGAATGTGATTGCGGTTTCCCAGGTGTTGAAACGCAAATGCCGATCATGTTGACACAAGTAAATGCTGGACGGATGACACTCAACCAATACGTAAAATGGTCAGCTCATGCCCCAGCCCATGCATGGGGTTGTTACCCTAATAAGGGGGTAATACAAGCAGGGTCAGATGCCGATATCGTTGTGGTCAGCCTCGACAAGGGCTACATAATTGATCGTGAAAATTTACATTCTAAAAGTAAGATGACGGTATGGCATGGGTTTGAGACCACAGCAACAGTAGAGTGGACACTGGTGCGAGGTCGTACCGTGGTTGAAAATAGTGTTTTGGTTGGTGAAAGTGGTTGGGGCAAAAAAATAGAGCAAAAAATGCCGGAACCCGCACCTCAGAATATTGAAAAATCTATGGACGCAATTGTAAAGGCCCCACGATTTTAACTTTTCAGTCCCAAAATTTCTTCTATAACAGTAAGTTGAATTTGAGCGGCTTTTTCTAAATCATCGACCGGCACAAACTCATTTGGTTTGTGTCCGTCTTTTGCATGGCCCGGTCCAAATGTCATGGCCACAATACCATCATCGGCAAAATATCGTGCGTCGCTTGCTCCAATCGCTACAACATCACGGATAGGCTCACCAGTTATTTTGGAAATGGATTTATGAAAAGCATTAACGCTTGGTGCGTTGGCAGGCGAAGCGAAGCCTTTTGTGCCTGTGAGTAAGTTTACAGACCAACTTTCAGCGGGTTCACCTGAAGCTATTAAAACATTTTCGATTTCTGAAACAGCTTCGCTTATCGGCTCTTCGGGCAGCAGCCGCCGATCAATTTCTAAACGGCAATAACTCGGAACAGCATTGGTATTTGTACCCCCCTTTATTGTTCCAATATTCATCGTGGAGCGCAGGGCACCGCGGCGTCTTTGTGCTAGAATTGGTGATAAATCACGTTCAAGTAAGTTCACAATACGAACCATCCGGTTTATAGCATTGTCCCCATTATCGGGTTCTCCAGCGTGAGCACTCAAACCTGTTGCAATGATTTCTACCCATATAACACCGCGTTCCTCGAAGATGGCCTGTAGCTGGGTCTGAGCTCCACAAATTAACACCTCTGGTTTGATAATTTTCTCTTCGCGAAGATAGCACAAACCATCGGGACCAAGATTTTCTTCGTCGCCGACAAAGGTAAAAACAATTTCACCGAGTTTGGGTCCCCCGCGCCGTGCGACCTCTTCTGCAAGCCACATTTGAACGGCCATCGATCCCTTGCAATTACCCGCGCCAACACCATAAATATTATCACCAACAAGAGTGGCTGAGTAGGGATCAGTATTCCATTCACTGTGGTCGGCTATAGCTATGGTATCGGCGTGTGCATTAAATACCATAGACGGTTTACCCTCCCCCATTTTTGCAACAACATTATCGATAGGAGGTGTTCGGGTATGTATTTCCGTTTTATAGCCGACTTTGCGGAGGCGTTGAGACGTATATGCTGAAATCGCCTCCGTATCTCCGGGTGGGTAGCTAGAGGGCAATGCGATCAGATCATTGAGTATTTCTACAATTTTATCCTTGAAAGTCATATTACTATTCTTCACTAACTACTATTTCGGTCCTAAGAAGGCCAATCTGTGGGGAAATAATTTCTACTACATCACCCGGTTTTAAGAACCTATCTAACAAGGGCTTACCATCATCTCCACTTTTTGAGGAGTCGGCTGCGGTACCAGCACCAGTGCCCCCGCTGATAATATCGCCGGGATATAACGTAAAGTCACGAGAAAGATATTCTAGGTATTCACCATATGAAAAAGCCATTTCCCCTGATTGAAACTGTTGTCGTACTTCATTATTCACTCTCGTTTCGAGATCAATTTCCATGCAATTGGTCTCACCAACCAATATGCAGGGGCCAATAGAACAACTCTTATCAAAATTCTTTTGCATGGCAAAATTCATAGGGCCTCCTTCCGGAGACATTCTAATGCTCCAATCTCCCAGAAGTGTAATCCCCCAAATATAATCTTTAATTTGTTTTTCTTTTATGTTTTTACCAGTTTTACCAAGCACTACGGCAACCTCACCTTCATAATCAAGATAGGTGGCTCGGGTGGGGAATGGAAGAACCGCATTGTGCCCAATAGCTTCTCGCCCTACTTTCCAGAATCCCCAAAATCCCCGGTCACGTACATAATCTCGCGGATCGCCCTTGATAGGGCTGCTTTCTCCTCGTTCTAATCTGCGTTGTGCCATTGCAACAGCGTGTTCGGCATAGTTACCGCCAGCGCATGCTATCCTTGCAGAGGGGATATTGGGTGCGTGCAGAGTGGTTTTATCCGCTGCAATAAAAAGTTCATCACCAACTTCACCTAAATTTTCTATCGTTGTTTGAATTTGATCGATTAGTCCTTGCCCGCCCTCTATCATGTTTTCTAGGCGTGCTAAATTTGTCGCGTCAGGCTTATTTTTTTTTGCCATCGCTTTGGCAACATCGATGATTGTTTCTTCCTTAAGAATACCTGTCCGCTTATTATCCCCATATACGACAATTTTCATCTATTCGTACTCCTAAGACAAAGACATGTTCAGAGTTTAAAGGTGTTAGATTTAAAAAGAAATTTTGGTCCAAAAAAGTTATTGTCTCTATATTTTGTATAAGTTTTTTGGATTAGGTCCTAAAATTTTATTGACACTATTCTCGGCAATTTTCGGGTTTTCGCCGAGCATTCTGAGAGCTTCTATCTGTGCCGATGTGTCTGTATGTCCATAATCTGTGCCAATCAAGAAATTGTCATCAC
Organism: Rhodospirillales bacterium; assembly: GCA_002727395.1. Lineage (GTDB taxonomy): Bacteria > Pseudomonadota > Alphaproteobacteria > MPNO01 > UBA2964 > UBA2964. Next base: position 15,683 of record PBWY01000007.1, read on the forward strand.
CCACTCTATCAATAAGGTATGGAATATCATCTGCCATTTCCAATGTAATCCAAATATTATTATCCTTAAGTGGGTTATTGCTAAGTTTTTTGCCTTTGCGAGACAGACGGCTCTCCGCATCCTGCAGCGCATATGGCAGCCAAGAGGCAGCAGCCTCTATAAATGCCCAGCGAATCCTGGGGTATTTAGTTGGAATCTCATTTTCTATCAAATAATGAAATTGCGAAATCATTGCCATTTTAAAACGGCCAAAATTATGGCGTTCATGGAAAACATTATTTTGATAGCTAGCGTTTGCAGAATGAAATGCTACCGCTAAATCAATTTCCTCAGCTGCTTTAAATAATGGATCAAAGTAACTGTCACCCACGTACCTATCGCATTCGTATGGGCGAATAAATATTGCGCAGGCCCCGTGATCTTTTGCAAATTTTAGTTCGTCACTGACGAGATGCATGGACCAAGTTGGAACGCAAGCCGCCCAACGCAGTCGTCCATTACCTAATTTCCAAATATCCGCTAGCCACCGATTATAAGCGCGGTATTGCGCGGCTTGTTGTAAGGGGTCATTGGCACATGGAACCAAAAAAATTGTTGGGTATAACACCTGCATGTCAATGTTAAGCTCGTCCATGTGTTTGAGGCGCGCTTCCACACTACCCATTTCACGGGAGTTCCTATCCATTGATAACGTGTCCGCATTATCTTTGGGTTGAATCTTGTCTCCACTAAGCCAGAATTGATTATTTGGTGACGGCTCTTCCCCAGTCTTGTGAAGGACGACGGGGGCAAAGTGCTTCTCATGTTCTGCTAAATAACTCCATGTTTTATCTGATTCTATTACATGGGCGTCCGAATCAATTGTCTGCACTATTTTCTCCACTTAGAGCATTTTTGAAACATTTGGTATGAGTAAATTTAAACCTTTTATAAAATTAAGCTAATCATTTATCGCCAGTGGCTTCGCTTTTGCCAACCCTTGGGAAAATTTTAGCAGCGTTTTTATGATTAATTCTTGTCAACGAAAGGGCATTGAATTCATCATAAGTGTCCAAGCCAAAAGTTTCCTGTCTAACCACGTCTTCTGAAACATAGGGATAGTCCGAACCAAATAGAATATGAGAATCATCGACGATGGAAGAAAGTCCTCGCAGAACAGAGTGATCTCCGGAGAGTGCTGTATCGAAGTAAAATTGTTTTATATATTCGAGGGCACCTTTTGGATAATTATCTTGGAAGTTGGTTTTTTTATCGAAGATGGCAATACGATGCGCCAGGAAAGGCAGCGTCCCGCCAGAATGAGAAAGAATGAAACGTATCTCAGGCATTCTTTCCATCACCCCATTAAAAATGAGGTTTGTTGCTACACGGGTAGTTTCAAAAGGGTAATCGATAATCATTCGTGGGATATTCCACCCTTGTGCCTCGGCGCCGGGAGGGTAGCAGGGGTGTATGAATATTACTGCTTTCCGCCGATTTATTTCAGCGTAAATCGGTTCGAAATCGGGATGTCCGATATATTTTTTGTCAACTGAGGTCAGCAAGGTAAAACCATCTAGTTTGAGTTCATCCAAAACTCTGTCTATTTCTCTGAGAGAGGCATCTATATCGGGTAGGGGCAAAAAAGCAAAACCCCCGAAACGGTCTGGGTGGTCAACGGAAAGTTGTGCGAGATAATCGTTACACCGGTGTGCGAGTTCTTTAGTTTCGGTAATGTTACCGAAATAAATTCCTGGTGAAGTAAATGAAAGAAGGGCGATAGATATATTTTCAGAATCCATCAAAGAAATCGACTGCTGTGGAGTCCACTCTGGAAATGCTCGATATGCCGTCTTGGTAATACCCACTGCACGCTGTGCATCTTTATAAAATTTTGGTAAGACATGATGGTGCACATCAATTCTCGAACTGGACATATTTATAGCTCTTAACAATACTAGGGTGGTTTAGCATTCCATGTCTGGTGGAGTGGGTAAAGTATTGCGTTCGATAGTATTTTATAAGTTATTTAGTTTTATTTATCTGCACCCCACTCAATAAAAGGTTTTTGTATTTTGTCCCCTGTCTATCTTGGCACTTTCTGGATGTTACTGACGACCTTGTCATTTGTTGCATTGAGCCTAAGTGTTCGTGCTCTCTCGGCGGATATATCTGCAGTTCAAATCGTTTTCATACGCTGCCTGTTTGGTGTGCTTTTGTTTCTACCCTGGGTTGCGAGTGAGGGTTTAGAAGCGTTAAAAACTAAAAAATTTACCCAGCATCTTATTCGTGCCGTTTTTATGGGGGTTGGTATGATCCTGTGGTTTGCTGCCATTGGATCATTACCACTTGGTGATGCTATCGCACTTCATTTTACCTTGCCGCTTTTCATGATAATTTTTGCTGCGATCTTTCTTCGAGAAGATGTGGATACGACTCGGTGGATGGCGACGAGTATTGGGTTTGTCGGTGTATTGATTGTTTTACGTCCAGGGTTTCAGATAATAGAATGGGCCCACTATTTTGTTTTGCTATCTGGCGCCTTGTATGGTGCTAATCACGTCATAACCAAGTTCATGTCTGGAACCGAAACACCCAACGCAACGGCTTTTTACATGAACGTGTTAATTTTGCCAGGCGCTACAGTGGCGTTACCATTTTTTTGGTCTATGCCCAGTTGGGAACACGTGGGTTGGATTCTAGTGCTGGGCATTACGGGTACAACAGCGCATACGTGCCTTCTTAAGGCAATGCAGCACGCCGACGCTAGCGCGCTGGCGCCTATCGATTTCCTTCGCCTAGTTTTTTGTTCAATTGGGGCTTATTTTCTGTTTAATGACATCTCGGATTTTTGGACCTATGCAGGCGCCTCAGTAATATTTCTTGCCGCCTGGTATAACACTTGGTCGGCTAGCCGCTCAGAAATGCGGGTTACAGAAAAATGACTATTACCAAAAGCTGGAGGGGCCTGCTTTGGATGTTAGCGCAAACCACCTCCATGTGTGCTATGATGGCTGCGGTGAGACATCTCAGTTTTGACGGGTTTTCCGGTCCACAATTAGTGTTTTTTCGAGGTTTTATTGGTTTTATGATAATGTTGCCGTGGTTGGTGCACACGGTAAAATTTGAACCCAAAATATTAGTGCCTGATCAATGGAAACTTGTATTGTGGCGCAGTCTTATTTCTGTTGTGGGTATCTTATGCTGGTTTATGGCGCTTGCCGGTATGACGATTTCAGACGTTACCGCGGTCCAGTTAACGCATCCCATTTTCGTTGTTGTCGGCGCGGCACTGGTTTTGAGGGAGAGGGTTGATAGAGGACGTTGGACGGCAGTAGTTCTTGGCACGCTCGGGGCACTGGTTATTATACGCCCGGGTTACATCCCATTTAATCCATTGATATTGTGTATATTGATTTCCGCAATGTCCAACGCTTCGGTGCAACTAATTACGAAATTTGTTTCGTTAAAAATTAGTGGTGCGGTGTTGATATTTTATCTAAATCTTACGTTGATACCCTTTACTCTAATTCTCTCTATTCCCCAATGGATTTGGCCCGAGTGGAGCCAGATAGGGTGGATTTTGGCAGTTGGCGTCTTCGGGACGTTTGCCCATATATTTTTGGCCCGTGGTATGAAAGATGCGGATGCGAGTTTGTTGGCTCCCGTCGATTTTTTGCGTTTACCAATTTCAGCCGCATTCGGTTGGTTATTATTTAGTGAGTTGTCTGATATAGAAACTTGGGTTGGCGCAACAATAATTTTTCTTGCTGTTCTTATTATTACCCGGCAAAAGATCCTACCTACGAGTTAGGTTTATGATGAAGTTTATAAAATCTCGCTTGACGGAAGTTTATCATTGAGGAATTTTAATCTAATTAAATTATTTTGGAGAAAGTCGGGATGGGTGAATACCTTTATATATCTGCGGACAATCATCTTGATACACATTGGTGTCCAAAGAATTTATGGCAAGACCGGTTGCCGGGAAAATTCAAAGAAAATGGGCCAAAGGTTATTGAAGGAGAGAATGGTTCTCAATGGACCTGGGAGGGAAAGCTGTGGGACAAGTCGGCTGACGGTTCTAATAGCGGCCAGTTTCTCAAACCTTTTCGTGATCATGGTGTAAGTTTACCGGATGGTGCGTTACCTCCAGCTGACCCCGAGATTCTTCTTGATCACATGGATCAGTCTAAGGTCTGGTCTAGTGTAATATTTGCGAGCGTTAGGAAATGGAATGTTAGTGACCCTGAACTTTTATTTGCAGTGTATAGAGCATTTAATGACTATGCCATGGAGGTTAATAAAATAAACCCTGATAGAATTTTTGTTTTGCCGGCGCTACCGACCAAGTATCCCGAAGAATGCATAAAAGAGCTTACGAGAATGATTAAAGCTGGCGCTAAGGCAGTTGAATTTCCACCATTTGATGTAGCTAAACCGGTTTACGACGAAGTTTGGGAACCACTTTGGACCATGGCGAGTGAAGCCAGCGTTCCACTTTGTATTCACATCGGTGGTGCGGCAGACGCGCCGTTGCCGCCATATCACCGCGGTGCACAGATTGCATTTCTGGCAACTGCGCCTTTCAATCTTTGTAATACGTTTGCCCAGCTCATATTCTGCGGAGCATTTGAACGTAATCCTAACTTAAAGGTTTTGTTTTCCGAATGTCGCATTGGTTGGGTGCCTTTTGCAATTGAGTGGTGTGATCGACAGGTTAAGGAGCGTGCACCTGATCCGTCTGCTCCTCTTTCAATGCTGCCGAGCGAATATGCCAAACGAAATTGTGGTTTTACCTTTGAAGAAGATTATGTTGGCTGTGAACTAATGAAGCAGGATTGGTGTAGTCTTGGTGATCTTGCAATATGGGGTTCTGATTACCCACACCCTCAAGGGACTTGGCCGGATGTATCAATCCCTATCAATAAAATGTTTGAAGGAATAGATCCAGCAGTAAAACAGCGCGTACTCTGGGATCACGCTGCTGAAATGTTTAACATTCAGGGCCCAAAATAATGGCCGTTGGTAAACTTCGTCATTTAGCTCTCTCGGTTGAGGATCCAGAAGAAACTGCTAAATTTTACATGTCGGTTTTTGGTATAGAGAAAGTAACTTCGATCTCCGCTCCGATGGCAGATGGTGTCTATCTAACCGACGGTACGATTAATGTCGCTTTATTAAGGTATAAAGATGATCGCCCGATGGGTGAAGGAAAGACGAAAGATTGGTTTGGCGTTCACCATTTTGGTTTCTGGGTTGACGATGTGAAAGATTGTGAACGGAAAATCAAAGAGAATGGCGGCCAGTGGTTCATGGGTGAGATGGAAGGAGATAACGTTTTTTATGAAATGAAGTTCTCCGACCCTAATGGAACCATATTTGATATTACCCACACAGGTTGGGGTGGTGCTCGAAAGGACGGGCCTCCGACAAAAGACGATTAATGAAATTCACGTGCCTGGAACTTGGACCCCGTTCTGCAAACAACAGGCAATCAATGTATTTTCCAATAAACAAGCGATTGTCATAGGTCCGACCCCGCCGGGCACAGGCGTAATGGCTTCCGCCACCTTTAATGCTTTTTCAAAATCTACGTCACCAACTAATCGGTTTGTTCCGTTCTGAGTTTTCTTTCGGTTAATTCCGACGTCAATTACGATGGCTTTTGGTTTGATCCAGTCGCCCTTTATCATCTCTGGCTGGCCGGCGGCTGCAATTAAAATATCAGCTGAGCGGCAAAGATCCGGTAGGTCTTTTGTATGAGAATGAGCGATTGTGACAGTACAATTGGCTCTGAGGAGTAATTGGGCTAAAGGTTTCCCCACGATATTAGATCTACCAACTATGACAGCAGTTTTGGAAGTAAGGTCCTTACATACACTATCAATTAGGATCATACAGCCCCGAGGCGTACAA